>NZ_JANX01000359.1 GCF_000767795.1 Inquilinus limosus MP06
CGCGACGGCGCCGGAGCTGGCGGCGTGGCGGACGGCCGGCGGCAAGCTGCGGGTCGACCAGCTGGCGCTGCGCTGGGGGCCGCTGCAGATCGACGCCGGCGGCACGCTCGACCTCGACGACAAATTGCAGCCCCAGGGCACGCTGACGGCGAAGATCCGCGGCTACGGCGCGGTGATCGAGGACCTGCAGAAGGCGGGCGTGGTGAAGGAGCGCGACGCCGGCTTCGCCAAGGTCGGGCTCGACCTGATGGCCGGCCAGCCGGCGGCGGACGGCACCCGCACCGTCACCGCGCCGATCACGATCGAGAAGGGCAAGATCTCCTTCGGCCCGCTGCAGGTGGCCAGGCTGCCCGAGATCCGGTGGAAGGAATAGCCGGCGCGGCCGGTCAATCCTCGTCCTTGGTCAGGCGCGCCGCCTTTTCCGGCTCCATCTCCTCCTGATGGGCGTCGACGACGCCGCGGCGGATGGCCCGGGTGCGGGTGAACCAGGATTGCAGCGTGTCGCCCTCGCCGCGGCGGATGGCGCGCTGCAGCCGCACCAGGTCCTCGGTGAACTGCTGCAGCACCTCCAGCACCGCGTCCCTGTTGGTCAGGAACACGTCGCGCCACATCACCGGGTCGGAGCCGGCGATGCGGGTGAAGTCGCGGAAGCCGCCGGCGGAGAAGCGGATCACCTCGGCCTGGGTCGCCTCCTCCATGTCCGAGGCGGTGCCGACGATGGTGTAGGCGATCAGGTGCGGGATGTGCGAGGTGATGGCCAGCACCCGGTCGTGATGCTCGGCGGTCATGCGCTCGACCATCATGCCCATGCCGCGCCACAGCGCCTCGACCCTGGCGACAGCGTCCGGGTCAACGCCGGGCTCCGGCGTCAGCACGCACCAGCGGTCGATGAACAGCTCGGCGAAGCCGGCGGACGGGCCGGAATGCTCGGTGCCGGCGATCGGATGGCCGGGCACCAGATGCACCCCTGCCGGCAGGTGGGGGGCGATGGTCTTCGCCACCATGCCCTTGACCGAGCCGACATCGGTGACCACCGCGCCCGGCGCCAGGGCCGGGGCGATCGCCTTGGCCAGCTGCTCATAGGCGCCCATCGGGGCGCAGATCATCACCGCGTCGGCGCCGGCCACGGCGGCGGCCGGGTCGGCCTCGACCCGGTCGAGGAAGCCGAGCGCCATCGCCTCGTCGCGGGTCTCCTGGCGCCGGGAATGGCCGACGATCTCGCCCACCAGCCCGTGCTTGCGGGCGGCGCGGGCGACCGAGGAGCCGATCAGGCCGATGCCCAGCAGGGCCAGCCGCCGGAAGACCGGCGCCCCCGTGGCGGTTGCCGGCGCCGTCATCGGCCGCGCAGATGCCCGGCCAGCGCCGCGACCACGGCCCGCATCTCCTCCTCGGTGCCGATGGTGATGCGCAGGCAGCTCGGCAGGCCATAGCCGCCCATCTGGCGCACCAGGATGCCGGTGTCCTTCAGGAAGAGGCGCGCGGCCTCGGCGTCGCGGTCGCCGAAATCGACCAGCAGGAAGTTGCCGGCCGACGGCAGGGGCTTGAGGCCCAGCTTTTCCAGCTCCGCCGCCGTCCAGCCCCGCCATTCGGCGTTGTGGGCACGGCTCTTCTCGATGAAGGCCTCGTCGGCCAGCGCGGCCACGCCCGCCGCCTGCGCCGCGGCGCTGACGTTGAACGGCCCGCGGGCGCGGTGCAGCACGTCGGTCACGCCGGCCGAGGCATAGGCCCAGCCCAGCCGCAGCGCGCCCATGCCGTAGATCTTCGAGAAGGTGCGCAGCATCACGACGTTCTGCGCCCGGTCGACCAGATCGGCGCCGGCGCTGTACTCCGGGTCGTCGATGTATTCGGCATAGGCGGCGTCCAGCGCCAGGATCACGTCCGGCGGCAGGGCGGCGTGCAGCCGCTCGACCTCGGCCTTCGGCAGCAGGTAGCCGGTCGGGTTGTTCGGGTTGGCCAGGAACAGGATGCGGGTGCGCGGCGTCACCCGCGCCAGCAGGGCGTCGACATCGGTCCTGAGCTCGGCCTCCGGCGCCGCGACCGGCGTGGCGCCGACCGCCTTGGCGGCGATCGCATACATCAGGAAGCCGTGCCGGCTGTACAGCACCTCGTCGCCCGGCCCGGCATAGCTCTTGGCCAGGAGGGCGATCAGCTCGTCCGACCCGGCGCCGGCGACGATGCGCTCCGCATCCAGGCCGAAGCGGCCGGCCAGGGCCTGGCGCAGGGCGCTGCAGCCGCCGTCGGGATAGCGGTGGATCTCGCCGCCCAGCTCGCGATAGGCGGCGGTCGCCTTCGGGCTGGGGCCGAAGGCGCCCTCGTTCGAGGCCAGCCGGATCGGCCGGCCCAGCTGCGGATGCGGCACCGCCTTGGCCTCGCCGCCGACATAGGGATCGATGTCGAGCAGGCCCGGGCGGGGGCGCGGCGCTTGGATCGCGGTCATGGCTGTCTCACTCAGCTCCGGCGGCCGATGGTGATCGGGGTGGCGAAGCCGCCGATCAGGCGGATGCGGGGGGCCAGCTCCTCCAGCCGGTCGGCCAGGGCGGCCATCCGGCCGTCGCCGGGGGCGACGTAATCGGCCACGTCGACCAGATGGATCGCGGCGTCCTCGGGCGCCCGCGCCGGCCGGGTCCAGAACGCCACCGGCGGCAGGCCGGCGGCTTCGAGCAGCTGCTTCAGCCGGCTGCGGCTGATGTCGCCGGTGACCTCGACCGCGACCAGGGCGTGGTCGTCGCCGGTCGGCTCGGGATCGAGATGGGCCACGGCCAGGGCCAGCGGCTCGTCGCGGTGCCGCTCGGTCACCACGAAGGGCAGGGTGCCGACGACGCGCGGGGCGCGCGGATCGTCCGACACCAGCACCTGCCACCAGGGATCGGTGTCGGATTCGACCGGCCAGGGCAGCACGGCCACGGCGGCGCTGCCGTCATAGACGGCGCGGATCGCCTGGATCGGCCCGGCCACCGGGGTCATCGGGGTGTGGCTGCCGTAGTGGTCGCGCGCCAGGTCCCACAGCTCGGTCTGGGCCTCCGGCGCGTGCACGGCCACGGCGAAGGGGGCCTGCATGCGGGTGCAGCCGGCGATCAGCTCGCGCCAGATCCGGGTCAGCTCGGGCAGCGGGAAGTCGCCGTTGTGGCGGGCCGCCAGCCGGCGCAGGATCGCGGCCTCGCGGCCCGGCCGCATGGCCAGCGGGTCGCCGTTCTTGGCGATGGCGATGTCGCGCACCACCCCGGCCCGCTGCATGATCAGGTCATGAAGCGCTTCGTCGATCTCGTCGATCCGCCGGCGCAGCGAGTCGAGCGTCTGGGGGGAGTCTGGCATCGTCTGGAACGGGCTGGAGCCTGCCGGGTCGAGGGCGATCAGGTGTAAAACGCGGCAGGGGCGAAAGCAAAGGAAACATCTGGGGTTTTACGCATTGCGGAAATGGGCTTTCGCATGGCCCGAAGTCGCCGTGCCGGAACCCGGCCGGGCCGGGATCGTCCGCCGCTCCGCACGGAAGCGGCTAGCCCGGCTCCTCGCCCTCGCGCCGCACTCCCAGGGCCGGCTGGCCCGCCCCGACCGGCACCAGCACCGGCCGGCGGGCGCGCAGCTTCTTGCCGCGCGACAGCTGGTAGATCTGCTTCGACGCCTCGACCATCACCGTGCCGGCGACGCGCTGGAACCAGCGGGCGCCGACCTCCTCCCACACCGGGGCGGTGGACAGGAGGAAGCGCGACCGGGTCGGCGGCAGCCACAGGGCCCGGGCCACCCGCTCCGGCACGAACTGGTGCTGGCGCAGCATCTGGTTCAGCTGGCTCGAGGAATAGGGCTTGCCGTGGCCGAACGGGGTGCGGTCGGACCGGGCCCAAAGGCTGCGCCGGTTCGGCACCACCACCAGCAGCCGGCCGCTGCCGTT
This sequence comes from Inquilinus limosus MP06, assembly GCF_000767795.1. Lineage (GTDB taxonomy): Bacteria > Pseudomonadota > Alphaproteobacteria > DSM-16000 > Inquilinaceae > Inquilinus > Inquilinus limosus_E. The sequence continues at coordinate 3,887 of NZ_JANX01000359.1, forward strand.
CAGCACGCGCCAGATCTCGCGCATCAGCTCGCCCAGCTGCTCCGTCGCCTCCAGCCCGTGCACCAGCAGCACGCGGTCGACCGACATGTCGGGCAGCGGCAGCTCGCATTCCTCGCTCAGCGCCACCAGGCCGCGACCGTCCGGCGGCCAATGGGCCACGCCCTGCTCGGCCGGCATGCAGGCGATCACCCGCTCGGCCTCGCCCAGGAAGGGCCGCAGGAACGGGGTGGCGTAGCCCAGGCCTAGGATGATCTGGCCCTGCGTGTCCGGCCACAGCAGGCGGATCTGCCGGCGCACCATGCGCCGCACCACGAGGCCGAGGCTGGTCTCGTAGAATTCACGAAGATCGATGACGTCGCTGTACATCCGCCGGTCGTCCCCAGGGCCCGCCCACGCTAGGATAACGCATCGACGGCGGGGATGGACCCATCGCCGCATCTGGCTGCCACACAACAGGATATTTCAGGAGTCGCTGCATGGCCCGCAAGACCGAGCCTCGTGGAATCGACCCGGAGCGCCTGAAGCAGGCCGCCCGCGAGGCCGCGGACCTCTATCTCGACCATCCGAACGTGACCTCGGTCGGCATCGGCCGGAAGCTCGAGAACGGCAAGCCGACCGGCGCGCTGTGCATCCAGTTCACCGTCGGCCGCAAGGTCGCGCCGCAGGCGCTGGTGGAGGAGGGCATCCCGCCGCTGCCGAAGAGCATCACGGTCGACGGCGTCACGATCCCGACGGACGTGGTCGAGCGCCGCTACAAGCCGTCCTGGCAGCTGGTGCCGCAGGCGGTGAAGGACCAGCGCAAGCTGCGCCACGACCCGCTGGTGCCCGGCATCAGCGTCTGCCATCCCTCCGGCACCGCCGGCACGCTGGGCTGCATCGTCTATGACCGGCAGGAGGGGCGGCCGCACATCCTGTCGAACTGGCATGTGCTGCAGGGCGAGCAGGGGCGGCTGGGCGACACCGTCGTGCAGCCCGGGCCGTTCGACGACAACCGGATCGAGAGCAATGGCTGCGGCGTGCTGGTGCGCAGCCATCTCGGCCTGGCCGGGGACTGCGCCATCGCCCGGATCGAGGGGCGGGAGGTCGACCCGACGATCCTCGACCTCGGCGTCCGGGTCAGCCGGCTCGGCCGGCCGGAGCTGGGCGACAAGGTGGTGAAGTCCGGCCGCACCACCGGCGTCACCTGGGGCATCGTCACCCGGATCGAGATGACGGTGAAGCTGTTCTACGGCGACGGGGTCGGCACCAAGCGCATCGGCGGCTTCGAGATCGGGCCCGATCCCGACCGGCCGGCGACGGAGAATGAGATCAGCAAGGGCGGCGATTCCGGCTCGGTCTGGCTCGGCCTCGACGGCAAGGGCGACCCGACCGATGTCATGCTGGGCCTGCATTTCGGCGGCGAGGCCGACGGCGCCGACGCCAGCGAGGGCGACTTCGCCCTGGCCTGCACCGCCGACGCCGTGTTCAAGAAGCTGGAGGTCGAGCCGGTGCCGCCGGCCGAGGCGCTGGCCGCGCCGGCCGCCACCGGCGGCGGCTTCAACCCCAAGTTCCTGGCAGGGAAGTCCGTGCCGCTGCCGGCAATGTCGAAGGCGCAGGAGACGGATGCGGCCAAGGCCGGCGGCTCCCCGGTCATCCGCCACACCCATTTCTCGCTGGTGCTCAGCAAATCGCGCCGCCTGGCCCGCTGGGTGGCCTGGAACGTCGATGGCGGCCAGATCCGCATGCTCAGCCGCAGCGGGCTGAGATTCACGCTCGACCCGCTGGTCGACGCGAAATGGCAGAGCGGCGACGCGCTCTACGCCTCCAACCGCCTCGACCGCGGCCACATCGCCCGGCGGCAGGACCTGGTCTGGGGCCCGCCGGAGGAGGCGGCGCGGGCCAACCGCGAATCCTTCTACTTCACCAACATCGCGCCGCAGCACGAGGCCTACAACCAGTCCGGGCTGAACGGCCTGTGGGGCCTCTTGGAGAACGCGATCCTGGAGGAGGTGGAGGTCGAGCATCTGCGCGTCTCGGTGCTGGGCGGCCCGGTGTTCCGCGACGACGACCCGGTCTATCGCGGCACCGCCATCCCGCGCGACTTCTGGAAGATCGTGGCCTATGTCGAGGCCGGGGCGCTGAAGGCCAAGGCCTTCCTCCTGACCCAGGAGGATCTGCTGAACCGGCTCGAGGTGCTGGGGCTGGAGCCGTTCCGGCTGTACCAGCTGCCGATCGCGGAGCTGGAAAGCCGCACCGGCCTCGATTTCGGTGACCTCAAGGCCGCCGACGACCGGGCGGTCCGCCCGGCCGCGGCCGCCGCGCCGCGGCCGAGGCCGTGCCGCGGGTGACGCTGATCGAGAGCCTGTCCGACATCGAGCTGTGACCGACTCCTCCCTCGCCGTCATTGCGAGGAGCACAGCGACGAATCCATCCAGGGGCCACACCAAACGGCCCTGGATGGATTCGCTGCGCTCGCAATGACGGTTTGGGAATGAGCTGCCCCCGCCGCCCCCCAACCGTCATCGCGGGCCCGAAGGGCGTGGCGATCCATGGTCGCGCCGCCGCGCCGGTTAAGGTCACACAAT
>NZ_JANX01000360.1 GCF_000767795.1 Inquilinus limosus MP06
GCGAGGCGATCAACCTGATCCTGCGCGACCGCCTCGGCGCCGCCGGCCTGTCCGCCGACCGGCTGGACCGCGCCGGCCGTATCGCGCTGGTCGCCGCCATCGATGCCGAGGGCCTCTTGGAGATGCGCCACGCCGCCGCCTATGTCGCGGCCCAGCTCGGCATCTCCCGCGCCACCCTGTATGCCGACCGGGCGGCGGCCCGGGCCCGAGCTGCCGCCTGAGGAGTTTCCCCGATGTCCCTGCCCGAATTCGCGCTCGAGGCCTATTTCGCGCGTTGGGAGTTCACCGCCCGCCACAATCTCTGCGCCTCCGACATGCAGTCGCTGACGCTGACCGACCTGCTGGCCCTCGGCACGCCGGCGCAGCGTGAGGCCTGGGACAAGCTGTGGCTCGGCTACACCGAGACCGCCGGCGCGCCGTCGCTGCGCGCGGCCATCGCCGGGATGTATGCCGGGCTGGAGGCGGACGACGTGGCGGTCACGGTCGGGGCGGGGGAGGCGATCTTCCAGTCGGTGCGCAGCCTGCTGGGGCCGGACGACCATGCGGTGACGCTGATCCCGAACTACCAGTCGCTCGAGGCGGTGGCCGCCGGCATCTGCGCCGTCACCGGCGTGCCGCTGCAGCCCGACCCGGAGGCGCCGGGCGGCTGGTCGCTGGACCCGGACCGGATCGCCGCGGCGCTGCGGCCGAACACCCGGCTGATCATCCTCAACGTGCCGCACAACCCGACCGGCTGGCTGCCGCCGCGGCCGGTGTTCGACGCGATCATCGAGCTGGCCCGGTCGCGCGGCCTCTGGCTGCTGGCCGACGAGGTCTATCGCGGGCTGGAGCGGCGCGAGGCGGACCGCCTGCCGCTGGCGGTCGAGCTCTACGAGCGCGCTTTGTCGGTCGGGGTGCTGTCCAAGACTTACGGCCTGCCGGGGCTGCGCCTCGGCTGGATCGCCTGCCGCGACCGCGGGCTGCTGCGCCGGATCGTGCGGCAGAAGGACTACACCACGCTGTGCGCCCCGGCGCCGAGCGAGGCGCTGGCCGAGATCGCGATCGGCGCGCGGGAGCATCTGGTGCGGCGCAGCCGGGATCTCGTCGCCCGCAACCTGCCGCTGCTGGAGGCCTTCTTCGCCCGCCACGCCGACCGCTTCGACTGGCAGGTGCCGGCGGCCGGCTGCATCGGCTATCCGCGCTATCGCGGCGGCAAGGGGGTCGACGCCTTCGCCGACGACCTGGTCGAGCGCTCCGGCGTGCTGCTGCTGCCGGCGCGGGTCTACCGCTCGGCCCTCGGCCCGGTGCCGGCGGACCGCTTCCGCATTGGCTTCGGCCGAGCCGACATGGCCGAGGCGCTGGAAGCGTTCGAGGCGCATCTGTCGCGCTGATCTGCCCCGCCGTCATTGCGAGGAGGCGAAGCCGACGAAGCAATCCAGGGGCCGGTGCGCACCGGCCCCTGGATTGCTTCGCTGCGCTCGCAATGACGGTTTTGGGATTTCGAAAGCTCCCCAAGCGGGAGAGGCCACGCGCACATCCGTGAGCCCCGCCACGCTGCGACGCGATGGCGGGGAGGCGCGACGGCGCCGCAGCGTGTAGGGTGCGGCCGGATCACCGGGATGAGACCCATGCTGCGCCGCCTTGCCTTCGCCCTCCTTCTGCTGCTGCCCGCCCTGCCCGCGGCGGCGGCCGACCAGACCCTTGGAACCTTCCGCGGCACGGTCGCGGGCCCCGGCGGCGAGACCGAGAAGATCGAGGGCTTCGCCCTGGCGGTGAAGGACGATCGCGGCCGCTTCGTGGTCGGCATGACCGCGACCGGCGAGGGGGTGATCCGCGCCCGCCAGATCCAGCTGCTGCTGCCGGCCGATGTCGCGCCCGGCACGCTGCAGGTGGGCAGCTACGATTCGGCCCGGCACGACCAGGCCGGCAAGGCGTCCGGCGCCCTCTACCTCGCCATCGGCGCCGACGGGTCGCGGGTGCGCGACTGCCGGCTGGTGCCGCAGGGCACGGTCGAGGTGACCGGCGTCTCGCCCTTCGCCGGCACGCTCAACTTCACCTGCCGCGATTCGTCGGAGGCGACGCTGTCGCTGACTTTCGACGCGGTGCCGGTCGACGCGACCCAGGTGGTGCCGTCGGAGCCGGCGGCGGCCTCGGCCGGCCCCGGCCGCGTCAGCACCACGATGGGCGCGCCGGTCAACGCCACCATCACCGGCACCGGCTCGGCCAAGCGCCAGGCCGCCGGCAGCCGGCTGCTGATGCTGTATCTGGAGCAGGAGCGCGACGTCCACGGCACCAAGCAGATGATGCCGGTCGGCGCCGTGGTGGTGGCGCTGCCGAAGGACGCGTCTCTCGGCACGCATGACCTGAAGCCGTTCTCCCAGGCGGTCGCGGCCGACAAGTCGGCCACCGATTACGGCGTCTCCTTCAGCATCGACGCGGGCGACGATTCGCTCGACGGCTGCGACCAGGCGGCGAGCGGCACCTTGACCCTGACGGGCCTCGACCCGCTCGCCGGCTCGGCCCGCTTCACCTGCGCGGACCAGAAGGATCTCTCGGTCGAGACCGATTTCGACGGCATCCCGACCGAGTGACGCCCCCACTCCCGGGCCGCGGCTACAGCACGAAGTCGCCGGCCGCCAGGGTCAGGCTGCCGGTCAGGGTGATGTGGAAGTCGGAGGCGCCGTCGCCGTTGACGTCGCCGGCAATGGTGGTGACGCCGCCGCTGACGGCGTAGCGCAGCTCGCCGGCATGGTGGGTGTACAGGCCGGTGCCGATGAAGGTGAAGGCCTGGTCGCCGGCGACGCCGGTATTGGCGTCGATCGCCGACAGGTCCACGCGGTCGCCCTGGGCATGGCTGAAATCGGTGATCCGGTCGGCATTGGCTCCGACCGCGCTGTCGGCGATGGCGCCGTAGACGAAGCGGTCGGCCCCGGCGCCGCCGGTGAGTATGTCCTTGCCCAGGCCGCCTGAAAGCAGGTCGTTGCCGTTCCAGCCCTGCAGGGTGTTGGCGCCGCCATTGCCGGCGAGGCTGTCATTGCCCTGGCTGCCGGAGAGATTCTCGATATTGAGCAGGGTGTCGCCCTGGGCCTCGCCGCCGCTGCCGATGCCGGTCGTGAGGTTGACCGCGACCCCGGTCACGCCGCTGAAGTAGCTGGCCGTGTCGATGCCGTTGCCGCCGTCGAGGGCGTCCATGCCGGCTCCCCCGCGCAGCACGTCGTTGCCGTCGCCGCCGGACAGGAAATCCGCCCCGCCATTGCCGGTCAGCGTGTTGGCGCCGGCATTGCCGACCAGGGTGTCGGCGGCGTCGCCGCCCGTGGCGTTGATCGCGGCGCTGCCGGTCAGGATCAGCCGCTCGACGAATTGCGGCAGGGTGTAGGAGACGCTGGAGTAGATCGTGTCGGTGCCGTCCGACGCCGAGAATTCGGTGACGGTGTCGCCGGTCGAATCGACGATGTAGGTGTCGTCCCCGAAATTCCCCTGCATGGCGTCGGCGCCAGCGCCGCCGTCGATATAGTCGTCGCCGCCGCCGCCATCGATGAAGTCCACGCCGCTCCCGCCGAAGGCCAGGTCGTCACCGATGCCGCAGTTGAGATTGTCGTTGCCGCCGAGGCCGTTGAACACGTCGTTGCCGCTGTTGTCGCCGCCCATCGGGGGCAGCGAGTCATCGCCATTGGTGCCTGTGAATGTGGTCATGGAATCCCCCTGAAGCAGGAATGAAATATCGACTTGCCCGGCGGATGCGATATTTGCCTTATCTTGACGGCGCTGATTGGGCACGAAAGTGCTGAATCTGGGGTTTTCCTTCGTGATGCCTGGCCGGGATCTTCACGATCTTCCGGCGGCATGAAAAAGCCCCCGCCTTGCGGCGGGGGCTGGTCCTCGACCGGATCCTTGCGGGGTCGATCAGTAGCGGTAGTGGTCCGGCTTGAACGGGCCCTGCGACGGCACGCCGATATAGTCGGCCTGCTTCTGGGTCAGCTGGGTCAGCTTGGCGCCGATCTTCTCCAGGTGCAGCGCCGCGACCTTCTCGTCGAGGTGCTTCGGCAGGACGTAGACCTTGCGCTCGTAATTGGCGTGGTTCTGCCACAGCTCGATCTGCGCCAGCACCTGGTTGGTGAAGCTGGCCGACATCACGAAGCTGGGGTGGCCGGTGCCGCAGCCCAGGTTGACCAGCCGGCCCTGGGCCAGGACGATCAGGCGCTTGCCGTCCGGGAACACCACCTCGTCGACCTGCGGCTTGACCTCCTCCCACTTGTAGTTGCGGAGGGCGTCGATCTGGATCTCGCTGTCGAAGTGGCCGATGTTGCTGACGATCGCCCGGTCCTTCATCGCCCGCATGTGGTCGAGGGTGATGACGTCGACATTGCCGGTCGCGGTGACGAAGATGTCGCCGATCGGCGCCGCTTCGTCCATGGTCACGACCTGGTAGCCTTCCATCGCCGCCTGCAGGGCGTTGATCGGGTCGATCTCGGTGACCATGACCCGGGCGCCCTGGCTGCGCAGCGAGGCGGCCGAGCCCTTGCCCACGTCGCCATAGCCGGCGACGACGGCGACCTTGCCGGCCATCATCACGTCGGTGGCGCGCTTGATGCCGTCGACCAGGCTCTCGCGGCAGCCATACAGGTTGTCGAACTTCGACTTGGTGACGCTGTCGTTGACGTTGATGGCGGGGACCTTGAGGGTGCCCTTCTTCATCATCTCATACAGGCGGTGCACGCCCGTGGTCGTCTCCTCGGACAGGCCGCGGACGTCGTTCAGCATCTCCGGATACTTGTCGTGCATGATCTGGGTGACGTCGCCGCCATCGTCCAGGATCATGTTCGGGGTCCAGCCGCCCGGGCCGCGCAGCGTCTGCTCGATGCACCACCAGAACTCCTCCTCGGTCTCGCCCTTCCAGGCGAAGACCGGGATGCCGGCGGCGGCGATGGCCGCGGCGGCCTGGTCCTGGGTCGAGAAGATGTTGCAGGACGACCAGCGCACGGTGGCGCCCAGCGCCGTCAGCGTCTCGATCAGCACCGCGGTCTGGATGGTCATGTGCAGGCAGCCGACGATGCGGGCGCCCTTCAGCGGCTGCGACGCGCCGAACTCCGCCCGCAGCGCCATCAGGCCGGGCATCTCGGTCTCGGCGATCGCGATTTCCTTGCGGCCCCAATCGGCGAGGCTGAGATCCTTGACCTTGTAGTCGGTGAAGGTGGCGGCGTCAGGCATCGGGTGCTCCTGCGGCAAGTTCGGAATTGCCGCAGGGTGTAGCAGCCGGGCCGGTCCGCCACAAGCATAAAGACATCTTTATATGTTTGATTTGCCCCTCCCCGCCCCTGAGGGGCGGGGAGGGGCGGCAGGGTCAGAGCTGCTTCTTCGGCGCCGCCGCGGCCCCCGCGCGCCGGGCGTGGCTGCGCTTGGCCAGGAGGTTCAGCACCTCGACGCCGAGCGAGAAGGCGATGGCGAAGTACAGGTAGCCGCGCGGGATGTGGAAGTGCAGGCCGTCGGCCACCAGGGCCACGCCGACCAGCAGCAGGAAGGACAGGGCCAGCATCTTCACCGTCGGGTGGCGGTGCACGAAGCGGCTGATCGGGCCGGAGGCCGCCAGCATGGTGCCGACCGCGACGATCACGGCGGCGTACATCACCGGCAGGTTGTCGGTCATGCCGACCGCGGTGATCACGCTGTCCAGCGAGAACACCAGGTCGAGGATGATGATCTGGCCGATGATCGCGGCGAAGCTGGCCGCCTTGATGGCATGGCCCTCCTCCTTCTCCTCGATCGCGGCATGCACCTCGATCGTGGCCTTGTAGAGCAGGAACAGGCCGCCCGCGAGCAGGATCAGGTCGCGCCAGGACACGTCCTGGCCGAAGGCGCTGAACACCGGCGTCGTCAGGCCGATGATCCAGGAGATCATCGCCAGGAACACCAGGCGCAGCAGCAGCGCCAGGATCAGGCCGACGCGGCGGGCGCTGGCGCGCTGGCTCTCCGGCAGCTTCTCGGTGGCGATGGCGATGAAGATGATGTTGTCGATGCCGAGAATGATCTCGAGCACGGCCAGCGTGATGAAGCTGGCCCAGATCTGGGGATCGGCGAGGAAGTCGAGCACGGCTCGTCGGTCTCCGTATGGCTGAAGCCGCCGGGATATTGGGGGCGGTGGCGCAGATTACCAGGAGTTCATGTCCGATTTCGCCTGTTGTCGCAGGAGGCCGCTGTCGGCAGCCGGAGCGGCAGGCCGCCGACGCTTGCACGTTCGTGCATGTTCATGCATGATCGCGCAAAATCAGGCAGCGTCCTTATGACCGAAATCCTGTTGCCCGAGGAACGGCGCAAGCGCCTCCTCGACCTCCTCGCCCTCGACGGCAAGATCCTGGCCACCGCGGCCAGCGCGACCCTCGGCGTGTCCGAGGACACGATCCGCCGCGACCTCAACGACCTGGCCCGCGCCGGCGCGGTGCGGCGGGTCCATGGCGGGGCGCTGCCGCTGACCCGT
>NZ_JANX01000361.1 GCF_000767795.1 Inquilinus limosus MP06
TGACACGAAAAGGGATGTAGGGAATGGAAGCGCGCATCGACCGACCGGCCACCAGGACGATCCTGCCGCGATTCAGCCTGACCAGCGGCGCCCAAGGCCCGCTGATCGGCCTGATCCTGCTGTGCGTGATCTTCTCCTTCGCCTCGGACCATTTCCTGTCGGTCCGCAACGGCCTCAACGTGCTGGACCAGGTCACCGTGCTGGGCATCCTCGCCATCGGCATGACCGCGGTGATCGTGATCGGCGGCATCGACCTGTCGGTCGGGTCGGTCCTGGCGCTGTCGATGATGGTGATGGGCTGGCTGGCGCGCGACATGGAGCTGCCGATGGCCCTGGCCATCCTGCTCGGCATCGGCGCCGGCGCGGTGTGCGGCCTGGCCTCCGGCCTCCTGATCACCATGGCCCGGCTGCCGGCCTTCATCGCCACGCTGACCATGATGTCGGTGGCCCGCGGCCTGGCCAATATCCTGACCGACGGCACCCAGATCGTCGGCTATCCCGACTGGTTCACGGCGCTGGCCACCGTGCGCAATTTCGGCTTCCTGTCCCTGACCGTGGCGCTGTTCCTGGTGCTGGTCGTGGTCAGCTGGCTTTACCTGACCTTCCGGCCCAGCGGCCGCAACCTCTACGCCATCGGCGGCAGCCGCGAGGTGGCCCGCCTGGCCGGCATCCATGTCGGCCGGGTGACCATCGCGGTCTACGCCGCGGCCGGGGCGCTGGCCGGCATCGCCGGCATGGCGCTGGCCTCGCGCCTCGACTCCTCGCAGCCCAGCGCCGGCCTCGGCTACGAGCTCGACACCATCGCCGCGGTGGTGATCGGCGGCGCCAGCCTGTCGGGCGGCGTCGGCAGCATCGGCGGCACGGTCGTCGGCGTCCTGATCATCGGCGTGCTGCACAACGGGCTGAACCTGCTCGGCGTCTCGCCCTTCGTGCAGCAGGTGGTGATCGGCCTGGTGATCGCCGCCGCCGTCACCTTCGACACCCTCGGCCGGCGCAACCGCTGACCGGGACCACAAAGACGGAATGACCGTCGCAACAGGAGAGGACCGACCCATGAAGACCCGTATCGCCGTCGCCGCGCTGGCCTTGCTGGCCGGCACCGCCCTCGGCTCCAGCGCCTGGGCCAAGGACAAGGTGATCGGCCTGGCCGTTGCCAACCTGCAGGCCGACTTCTTCAACCAGATCAAGCAGTCGGTCGAGGCCTCGGCCAAGGAGCAGGGGATCAAGGTCGTCACCGTCGACGCCAAGGGCGATTCCGCCACCCAGGTCAGCCAGATCCAGGACCTGATCACCCAGCAGATCGACGCGCTGATCTACATCCCGGCCGGCGCCACCGCCGCCAGCGTGCCGGTGAAGGCGGCCAAGGCGGCCGGCATCCCGGTGGTCGCGGTCGACCGCAACCCGGCCGACGCGCCGGGCGACACCTTTATCGCCACCGACAGCGTCGCCGCCGCCCGCACGCTGGGCGAGTACGTCTGCAAGGTCACGGGCGGCAAGGGCAATGTCGCCATCGTCCAGGGCCAGCTCGGCACCACGCCGGAGCAGGACCGCGACAAGGGCTTCACCGAGGCGCTGGCCAAGTGCCCGGACCTCAAGGTCGTGGCCAAGCAGGCCAGCACCATGTGGATGCAGGATGAGGGCTTCAACATCGCCCAGGACATGCTGCAGCGGAACCCGGATATCTCGGTGTTCTTCGGCCGGGCCGACGCGCTGGCGCTGGGCGCCGCCCAGGCGGTGAAGGTGGCCAATCTCGACCACAAGACCTGGATCTTCGGCTTCGACGGCGACGTCGCCGGCCTCAAGGCCGTGCAGGCCGGCACGCTGGATGCGACCATGACCCAGACCACCCAGCAGATGGGCCGGCTGGCGCTGCAGTCGGCGCTGGAGCTGGCCGACGGCAAGAAGGTCCCGGCCGAGCAACTGCAGGCGGCGACGCTGACCACCAAGGACAATGTCGCCGGCTTCATCGAGAAGCACCCCTGATGGCGGCGCCGGCGACCGTTCGCGCCGCCGCGGCGGAGGGCGGGCTCTCCATCCGCGGCATCGGCAAGGCCTATGGCGCCGTCACCGTGCTGGAGGGCGTCGACCTCGACATCCGTCCGGGCGAGGTGCTGGCGCTGCTGGGCGAGAACGGCGCCGGCAAGTCCACCCTGTCCTCGGTCATCTCCGGCCTGGTGCCGCCCAGCACGGGGAGCATGAGCTGGCAGGGTCGGCCCTATGCCCCGGCCTCGCCCGGGGACGCGATCGCCGCCGGCATCGGCCTGATCCATCAGGAGATGAAGCTGCTGCCGGACCTGACGATCGCGGAGAACGTGTTCGTCGGCCGGCTGCCGAGCAAGGGCGGCCGGATCGACCGGGCGGAGATGAACCGCCGCGCCGGCGAGCAGCTGCGGCGCCTCGGCCTCGACATCGCGCCGACGACGCTGGTGCGCGAGCTGCGGGTGGCGGCGCAGCAGCAGGTCGAGATCGCCAAGGCCCTGACCCTGAACTCCCGCCTGCTGATCCTGGACGAGCCGACCGCGGCGCTGGGCGGGGAGGAGACGGAGCGGCTGTTCCAGCAGATCGGGCGGCTGAAGCGCGACGGCGTCTCCTTCATCTACATCAGCCATCGCCTCGACGAGATCGCCCGCATCGCCGACCGCGTCGCGGTGCTGCGCGACGGCCGGCTGGTCGCCACCCATGAGACGGCGCAGGTGCCGGTGAAGACGCTGGTCGAGCAGATGGTCGGCCGCAGTGTCGACCGCATGTTCCCGTCCGTCTCGGTGCCTGAGGAGAAGGCGCGGCTCGAGGTCTCGAACCTCACCGCCGCCGACGGTGCCTTCCGCGACATCAGCTTTTCCGTGCGGGCGGGCGAGGTGTTCGGCATCGCCGGCATCGTCGGCGCCGGACGGACCGAACTGGTGCGCGGCGTGGTTGGCGCCGATCCCGTTGCCTCCGGCCGGGTCACCGTGGACGGAAAGCCGGTGGACCTGCGCGGCCCGTCCGACGCGATCCGCGCCGGCGTGATGCTGGTGCCGGAGGACCGCAAGCTGCAGGGCGTGGTGCTGGACCACACCATCGCCGACAACATCGCCTATGCCAATTTCGACCGCATCGCCCCGGGCGGCTGGATCAGCCCCAGCCGGGTGCGCGGCTTCGCCGCCGAGCTGATCGCCCGGATGGGGGTGAAGGGCACGCCCGGCCAGCGCGCCGGGAATCTCTCCGGCGGCAACCAGCAGAAGGTCGTGATCGCGAAATGGATCGCGCGCGACCCCAAGGTCTTCATCCTGGACGAGCCGACGCGCGGCATCGATGTCGGCGCCCGGGCCGCGATCTACGACGTGATCGCCGGCCTTGCCGCCTCCGGCATGGCGGTGGTGGTGGTCAGCTCCGATCTCGACGAGGTGCTGGGCCTGTCGCACCGGATCATGGTGCTGGCCCGCGGCCGCAACCAGGGCATCCTCGACCGCGACCAGGCCAGCCGCGTCGCAGTGATGGAACTCGCAACCCGCTGAACCAAGAGGAATGTCCGTGCAGCTCTTCCGGCTCGATGATCAGATCGCCTTCGTCACCGGCGCCGGCAGCGGCATCGGCCAGCGCATCGCGGTGGGCCTGGCCGAGGCCGGCGCCGACGTCGCCTGCTTCGACCTTGCGGCGTCGGAGGCCGGGCTCGCCGACACCGCCGGCCGCGTCCGGGCGCTGGGCCGCCGGACGCTGGTTCTTTCCGGCGATGTGACCAAGGCCGAGGATCTCGCCAAGGCGGTGGACGCGGTCGAGACCCAGCTCGGCGAACTCGCGGTCGCGGTGAACTGCGCCGGCATTGCCAACGCCACGGCGGCGGAGGACCTGCCGGAGGCGCAGTGGCAGCGCACCATCGACGTCAACCTGACCGGGGTCTTCCTCTCCGCCCAGGCCGAGGCGCGGGTGATGCTGCCGCGGGGCCGTGGGTCGATCGTCAACATCGCGTCAATGTCGGGGTCGATCGTCAATCGCGGGCTGCTGCAGGCGCATTACAACACCTCCAAGGCCGGGGTGATCCACCTGACCAAGAGCCTGGCGATGGAATGGGCCGATCGCGGCCTGCGGGTGAACGCGATCAGCCCCGGCTACACGCTGACGCCGATGAACCTGCGGCCCGAGGTGGCCGAACAGCGCAAGATCTTCGAGCGCGACACGCCGATGGGCCGGATGGCGACGGTGGACGAGCTGGTCGGCCCGGCGGTGTTCCTGGCCAGCGCCGCGTCGTCCTTCTGCACCGGCATCGACCTGATCGTCGACGGCGGCTTCGTCTGCTGGTGAGGGGAAGGGGAGGGCGGGCCGCCCTCTCTATTTCACCGCCCCTGCGGTCAGGCCGCGGATGATGTAGCGCTCGAGGAAGATGCCGATCACGGCCAGCGGCGCGATCGCCGCGGTCGACAGCGCCGCCATCGACCACCAGTTGATGCCCTGCGACCCGGTCTGGCTGGCCACCATCACCGGCAGGGTCTTGGCGTCGCTGCTGGTCAGCAGCGCGGCGAAGAAATACTCGTTCCAGCACAGCACGACCGACAGGATGAAGGCCGCCACCATGCCGGGCAGGGCCAGCGGCAGCACGATGCGCAGGAAGGCCTGCCACACCGTCGCGCCGTCCACCCGCGCCGCCTCCTCCAGCTCGATCGGGATGGTGGCGAACTGGTCGCGCATGATCCAGATCACGATCGGCAGCACCATCAGCGCATAGACCAGGATCAGCCCGACCCGGGTGTCCAGCAGCGCCAGCTCCTTGTAAAGCACCAGGAACGGCATCGCCAGAACCACCGGCGGCAGGATCAGCTGCGACAGGAACCAGAAGGAGATGTCCTTGTTGCGCCAGGGCCCGAACTTGTAGCGGAAGCGGCTGAGGCCGTAGGCGGCCAGCGAGCCGATGATGACCGCCAGCAGCGATGCGCCGACTGAGGCGACGATGCTGTTCTCGAAGCGCAGCAGGAACTCCTCCCGCACCGTCGAGGTGGCGCCGATCGTGTCCGGCGACAGGCCCAGCGACCGCCAGCCGCGCCAGTCCGGCTGGTAGTCGATGAAGGGGATCAGGTGTCCCTGGGTGACGTCGACCGCGGTCTTGAACGAGGTCGTCACCGTCCAGTAGATCGGGAACAGCGAGATGAAGGCCCACAGCAGCGCCGCGGCGTAGAGCAGCGTGCGGCCGGAGAGGCGCTTCACGCGCCAGGTCATAGCGCCGCTCATGTCAGCCGCCGCATCCAGCGGCTGACCAGGTTCAGGAGCGCGGTCACGAAGACGATGATCATGATGAAATAGACCTGCGCCAGCATGGTGCCGTAACCGACATTGGATCGGTCCCGGTACTCGCGGTAGATGAAGCTCGACACCGTGTCGGTGGCGCCGCCGGGCCCGCCCGAGGTGACGTTGATGACGATGTCGGCCAGCTTCAGCTCGAAGATGATCCTGAGGATCACCGCGGTGACGCTGACCGGCAGCATCAGCGGGAAGGTGATCTTCCAGAAGGACTGCCAGGCCTTGGCGCCGTCGATCCGCGCCGCCTCCAGGATGTCGTTCGGGATGGCCTGCAGCCCGGCCAGCAGCAGGATCATGATGAACGGGATCGAGACCCAGCCATCCATCGCCATGATGCTGATCCGCGCCATCCAGGGCGAGGCGAAGAAGGCCGGGTTCTCCCAGCCCAGGAACCGGGCCAGCGACGCCGCCGGGCCGAAGCGGTACTCCATGATCGACTTGCCGATCATCCAGCTGACCGCCACCGGGCTCAGCATGAACGGCATCAGGAAGGCGACGCGGAAGAACTTGCGGGCGCGGATCTCGGCGTTCAGCAGCAGCGCCAGGCCGAAGGCGATGGCGTATTGCACCAGCACCGCCAGCACGTACCAGACCATGTTGCCGAGCGCGTTCCAGTAATACGGGTCGGCCCACAGCGCGCGCAGGTTGTCGAGGCCGTTGAGCTGCCGGCCGGCGAAGGAGCTGAGGTTCCAGTCGGTGAAGGCGATGTAGAGGCCGAAGATGGTCGGGAAGATCACCATCGAGACGGTGAACAGCACGGCGGGCAGCAGGAACAGCGCCCGGTGCCCGGCCTCGCCCCGGATCATCACCTGGCCCGCGCCGAGCGCCACCGCCCAGGCGAGGTATGCATAGAGCAGGGGCCGCCAGCTCTCGAAGCCGATGGCGAGGATGCCGGCTGAATCCAGCACTTGCGCCAGCGCCATCGCGGCGAGGCCGAGTGTGGCGAGCCCGATCAGCCAGCGCCCCGCGGTCCGGCGGCTGGCCGGGATGCGGGACGAGACGGGCTTGATGCTGTGGTCGCCGCCGAGGGCGCCGGCGCCGATTTCCGCTTCGCTCATGCTGGTCCGGGGATGGCTGCGGAAGGACAGATAGAGAATGTCCCCCCTCCCCTTGCGGGAGGGGGGTAGGGGAGGGGGCTGTCGATCGAAGGGAGCCGTTGCCTCCGGGCTGATGCTTCGT
>NZ_JANX01000362.1 GCF_000767795.1 Inquilinus limosus MP06
GCTGCGCCTGGCCCGCGCCCAGCCCGCCGCGACGCCTTGAGCGGCAGATCGGGACAGCGGCCGCCGGGCGCCGGGCGGGCCACGGCGCAGCAGGTCGCCGAGGCAGCCGGCGTGTCGATCTCCGCCGTCTCCCGCACCTTCACCAAGGACGCAAGCGTCTCGCCGCGGATGCGGGCGCGCGTTCTGGCGGCGGCCGAGGCGCTGGGCTATCGCCCCAATCGGCTGGCGCGCGGGCTGATGACCGGCCGGACCGAGCTGGTCGGACTGGTCTCCACCCATTTCGCCAACCCGGCCTTCATGGATGTGTTCGACCTGTTCACGCGGGAGTTGCAGCGCCGCGGGCTGCGGCCACTGATCGCCAACCTGTCGGAGGATGGTGGCGCCGACTCAGCCCTCGACATGATGCTGCAATACAGCGTCGACGCGGTGTTGATCGCCACCTCCGCCCCGCCCGAGGGCTTCGCCGAATCCTGCGCCCGCGCCGGGCTGCCGGTGGTGCATGTGTTCGGCCGGCCAGGGCCGCAGGCCGTGGTGCCGGCGGTGACGGTCGACAATGTCGCCGGCGGGCGGCTGGCCACAGAGGCCATGCTGGCACGCGGCCTGACACGGCTGGCCTTCCTCGGCGGGGCCGCGACCGATTCGTCCTCGATCGACCGCGCTGACGGCTTCGTGCAGGGGCTCGCGACGGCGGGGCTGGAACCGCTGGCCGTGGAGTTCACCGGCGACTATTCTCATGAGCATGGCCGAAGCGGCCTGCACGCCCTGCTGGACCGGCACCGGCCGCAGGCGGTGTTCTGCGGCGACGACATCCTGGCGCTCGGCGCCGTCGACGCCTGCCGCGAGCGCGGCCTAGTCGTGCCGCGGGACATCGGCATCGTCGGCTTCGACGACATGCCCCTGGCCGCCTGGCCCGGCTATCGCCTGACCACGATCCGCCAGCCGATGGCCGAGATGGTGCGACACGCCATCGGCGAGATCGCCGCCCGCCTGACCGATGCCGGTCACCCGATCAAGGACCGGCTGTTCGACATCGCGTTGGTGGAGCGGGAGAGCCTCTAGGCGCCGGTCCGCAGCCCCTCCAGGCAACGCATCAGCTGCCGGGCGCAGGCCTCCAGCGGTGCCGCGTCCTGCCGCGCCTTGGCCTGGGCCATCGCACCCGAATAGGCGGCGACGATGAAGGCGGCCAGTTCGTCGGCATCCGCCGCCGCCAGCCGGCCCGCCTCCTGATCGGCGCGCAGCCGCGCGGCAATCGCCGACCGCCAGGCTTCGAACACAGAATCCATCGCTTCGCGGAAGTCCGGATCGGCGAGGGCCAGCTCCAGCACCAGGTTGTTCAGCGGGCAGCCGGAGACCGCGCCGCGCCGCCGCAGCCCCGCTGCGATCCGCTCGAACACCGCGGCGATGCCTTCGATCGCATCCGGGGCGGTGCGGACAGGCTTGATCCAGGTCTCCTCCACCTCCGCCGCCACCCGGTCGCGGATCACGGCGAGGCCCAGCGCCTTCTTGGTCGGGAAATGGTGGTACAGCGCCCCGCCGGTCACCCCGGCCTCGCGCATCAGCTCATGCATGCCCGTGGCCTGGTAGCCGCGGGACTGGAACGCCTCCGCAGCCACGTCCAGCACGCGCCGACGCGTGCCCTCGGGGTCGTAGCTGCGCTTCCGCCTGGAGTCGCTCGCCGTCTCGTTCATGCCCGGACAGTAGCATATTGACTCAACCGGACAATCAGTCTGTTTTAGAACAGGACAACCGGTCTGTTTCTAGAGGAGGCAACCATGGCAGGCGAGGTCTTCAGCCCGATCGTGGAGCTGCGGCGCTACACGCTGCATCCGGGGCGGCGTGACGTGCTGATCGCGCTGTTCGACCGGGAGTTCGTCGAGACGCAGGAGGCGGTCGGGATGGATGTCATCGGCCAGTTCCGCGATCTGGACGCGCCCGACCATTTCGTCTGGCTGCGCGGCTTCCCGGACCTGGCGGCGCGGACGGAATCGCTGCGGGCCTTCTATGGCGGGCCTGTCTGGCGGGCGCATCGCAACGCCGCCAACGCCACCATGATCGATTCCGACGATGTCCTGCTGCTGCGGCCGACACATCCGGAAGCGGGATTCCGGCTCGGCCGCGACCGCCCTGCCCCGGGCAGCGGCGCGGTGCCGGGCGGGATCATCGTCGCCACCACCTGGCACCTGCAGCCGGGAGTTGAAGCCGGCTTCCCGGAGGTGTTCGAGACCGTGCTGGCGCCGATGCTGGCCGATGCCGGCGTGCCGATCCTGGCCAGCTTCGTGTCCGAGCATGGCGAGAACGGCTTCCCGGCCCTGCCGGTGCGGGAGGATGCGCGGGTTTTCGTCTGGTTCTCTCATTTCCCCGACCAGGCGGCCTATGAACGCCACGCCGTCCCCGGCCTCACCGAGGCGCTGCGGCCGCATCTGGCCCGGCCGCCGGAGGTGGCGTTCCTGTCGCCGACCGCGCGGTCGCGCCTGCGAGGCTGAGGCTCAGATCTCCGCGATCCGCACCCAGGCGCGCTCGCGGGCGGAGCGCAGGGCGGCGGCGGTCACGCGGTCGACCTCCCAGCCGTCGCGGAAGGTCGGCCAGACCGGCCGGCCGGTCGCCACCGCCTCGAGGAAATCCCGTGCCTCGATCGCGATCTGCTCGTTGTAGCCGGTGCCGTGGCCGACGCCCTGGTTGAAAGCCAGGTAGTCCGGATGGGCCGGCCCGGTCAGCAGCCGCTGGAAGCCCTGGCGTGCCGCCGGCCGCCCGGAATCGTACAGCCACAGCTCGTTCTGGTTCTCCTGGTCGAAGGCCAGGGCGCCCCGGGTGCCGGTGATGCGGTAGGTGTAGCCCATCTTCCGCCCGGCGGCGACGCGGCTGAAGCTGAGCGAGCCGGTGGCGCCGCTGGCGAAGCGCAGCAGCATCTGGCCCTGGTCGTCATTCTCCACCCGCTCTTCGCCCTGCGGCCCGGGGCGCGTCGTCACGACGGTGTTGAGGTCGGCGACCAGCGCTTCGATCGGCCCGACCAGCCGCAGGCAGGCATTGACGATATGCGGGGCGACATCGCCCAGCGCCCCGGCCTCGGTGCCTGTCGCGATGCGGGTGCGCCAGGAGGCCGGCGTCCGCGGGTCGTGCAGATAGTCCTCGACATGCTCGGCGGTGACCTGGATCACCTCGCCGATCTCCCCGGCATCGATGATCTGCTTGGCCAGCTGGCTGGCCGGGGTGCGGATGTAGTTGAAGCCGACCATGGTGGCGACGCCCGCCGCCTCGGCCGCGTCGACCAGTGCCCTGGATTCGGCCGGGTCGCAGCCCAGCGGCTTCTCGCAGAACACCGGCTTGCCCAGCCGCAGCGCCTCGGTCGCCATCGCCAGATGGGTGCGCGGCGGCGTCGCGATGAACACGGCGTCGACCGCCGGGTCGGCGACCAGCGTCCGCCAGTCCGCGGTCGACCGGTTCCAGCCCCAGGCTTCGGCATGGGCCGCCGCCCCCTCCCCCGTCGTGCTGCAGATCATCTCGCAGACCGGGACCAGCGCCGGCTGGAACGCGGTTCGCACCAGCTGCAGGCCGATGCTGTGCGCCTTGCCCATGTAGCCGGCGCCGATCAGCCCGATCCGCAGCGTCCCCGTCATCGCGATCCTCCCTGGCCGTCCGCTTCTCCAACTCTACTGGCCTTCATTCGATTTGCAAGCGCTTGCAAATCAGTTACGCTGCGATCCTGGCAAGGGAGGAACGACATGAAGACCTTTATCCAGGAGACGCTGGATCCGGAGGCGATCGTCACCGAACTGCTGGACGGCCCCGGCGCGGTGCTGCTGCGCGGCCTGTTCACCCCGGCGGAGATCGCCGAGGCGCGGGCCGTTGTGATGCGCGAATCGGAGGACGGCACCGCCAAGGTCACGCATTTCCAGGGCGCGGCGGAGCAGGAAGGCAAGATCGCCCTGCAGCGGCGGGTGTGGAATCTGCTGGCCAAGGGCGAGGTGTTCTCGCGCATGGCGGCGCATCCGGCGCTGATGGCGGTGATGCGTGCCTTCCTGGGCACCGAGTTCATCATGGGGTCGATCGCCGCCAACCGCATCCTGCCCGGCGGCCCGGGCCAGGAGCCGCATATCGACTATCCCTATTGGGACATGCACAAGCCGGAATCGCATCCGGTGCGGATCAACGGCGCCTTTCCGCTGAACGCCCAGGCGACGATCCTCTTGGACCCCTTCACCGAGGAGACCGGCGCCACCGCCTATGTCCCCGGCACCCAGAAGGCGCTGCGCTACCCGGCGGAGAGCGACCGCTTCCACGAGCGGTGCAGCCGCATGCTGGGCGAGCCGGGCGACACGGTGGTGTTCTTCGGCGCGGTCTGGCACTGCGCCATGCCGAACCGCTCGCGGCAGGACCGGTCGGCGATCCTGATCCAGTACCTGCCGAAATTCGTGAAGCCGATGGAGGACATGCCGGCCGCCCTGCCCCGCGCCTTCGTCGAACAGGCCAGCCCGGAGCTGCGCCAGCTGCTGGGACTGAACTACCCCTATCCGGAGGTGCTGGACGCCGCCAAGGCCGGTAACGCCGAAGGCCGCACGATGATGACGGCGCGGTGATCGGTCACGGACTCGAGAAGATTGAGCGCGTCGCCGCTCCCGCTTGCGGGACCTTTTTTGGAATCCCGATTCCTGGCCGTCATTGCGAGGAGGTGAAGCCGACGAAGCAATCCAGGGGCCGGTGCGCACCGGCCCCTGGATTGCTTCGCTACGCTCGCAATGACGGTGTTTGGAAATCGGAGAGGTCTGGCTTGCGGGAGAGGCAACGCCAAACCGACCTGCCCCTTCCTATTCCGGTACAACCGTCCGGAACGGGACCAGGGCCCAGGGGCGGTCGCCGACCGCCTCGGCCACCGTATCCACCGTCGGTTCCGGCCCCGACAGGTCGACGGCGATGCCCCCGGCACGGCGCAGGTCGAAGCGGTCCCATACGCCGAGGCGCGGCCGGCACCAGCGCGGCGCCACCAGCCCGGTGATCACCAGATCGGCCGCGGCGCAGTCGTCGTCGAAGCCCTCGCCGTTGCGGGTGAAGGCGACCGTGGTGTCGCCGAAGCGGTACAGGCAGCCGCGCGGGTCGCAGCCCAGCAGGCCGCCGGCCGCGGTACCCTGCTGCGGCCAGGCCGCCCCCTCCGGCGCCGTGGCCTCGGCCCGCAGCCAGATCTCGCGGGTGAAGCGCCGGCTGCCGGGGGAGAAGGCCAGGCTGCCATCCGGCGTGCGCACCGCCATGGCCTGGCCGGTGGCGTCGACCAGGATCTGGCGCGGCGACGTCGTCAGCGACGCCAGAACCAGCACCGGCAGGGCCAGGAGACCCAGCAGGCGGATGCGGCCGGAGGCCAAGCACAGCCAGAGCCCGCCGATGGACCCGGCGATCAGCCCCCAGGCGGGCATCGCCGGCACGGTGAAGGCGGCCATCGGCCAGGACGACACCGTGTAGGCGACCCACAGCATCGCCTCATTGCCCCAGCCCAAGAGCGGCAGCATCCAGCCGTCGAGGCCGAGCAGCATGGCCGGATAGGCCAGCAGCACCGCCGGCATGATCAGGATCGATGTCAGCGGGATCGCCATCAGGTTGGCGGCCACCGCCAGCGGGGCGAAGCGCTGGAAGTGGTAGACGGCGAAGGGCGTGGTCGCGGTCGTCGCCACCACCGTGGTCAGCACGATGCCGCCGAGATAGAGCAGCACGCGGCGCAGCGGCCCGCCGCCGGCATGCCAGCGCGACAGATGCGGCCGCAGCGCGTCATAGGCCGCGATCAGCGCGATCACCGCGCCGAAGGACATCTGGAAGCTCGGCCCCGGCAGCGCCTCCGGCGCCGCCAGCAGGATCCCGGCGGCGGCCAAGGCGACGAGGCGCATCGAGATCGCCACCCGGTCGGCCATCACCGCCAGCAGCACCACGCCGGTCATGACCGTGGACCGCACCGTCGGCACCGAGGCGCCGACCAGGATGGTGTAGACGACGATGCCGCCGAGGGCCGCGGCGGCCGCCCATTTCTTGATCGGCCGGCGCAGCGCCACCGGCTCGATCAGCGCCAGGCTGAACCGCACCGCGCCGAGCAGCAGGATCGCCACCAGGCTGATATGGATGCCGGAGATCGACAGCAGATGCGACAGGCCGGAATCGCGCATCGCCTGGTTCGCCGAATCGCTGATCCCGGCCCGCTCGCCGGTGAGGAAGGCGACGGCGATGGCCGCGGCGTCGCCGGAAACCTGCGCCCGCACCCGGGCGGCGATCGCGTCCTGCAGCCGGGCCAGGCTGGACGGGGCGGAGTCCACGACCTCCAGCCGCTCGGCCTTGCCCATGGCGAAGCCGGTGCCGCCGATGCCCTGGAAGAACAGCTGCCGCCGGAAGTCGAAGCCGCCGGGATAGGCCGGGCCGGCCAC
>NZ_JANX01000363.1 GCF_000767795.1 Inquilinus limosus MP06
GGCCGACCCGTTGGCCGGCGTCGTCGCCACGCCGCGGCCGGCGGTGAAGGCCGAGCGCTTCCTGCTGGGCGCCAGCGTCGAGAGCGCGCAGCTGGCGGCGGCCGAGGGCTGGTCCTATGTCCATGCCGGGCATCTGAACGGCGACCCGGCGCTGCTGGAGCGGGTCTTCGCCGCCTATCGCGCGATCAGCGCCGGCTGGGCCCCGCTGCTTGCCGTCGCGGTGATCGCGGCCGAGACCGAGGCGCGGGCCGAGCGGCTGGCCGCCAATCTCCGCATGTTCAAGGTGCATGTCGACACCGGCCAGAGCGTCACGGTCGGCAGCGTCGCCCAGGCCGAGGAATTCGTCCGCCAGGCCGGCGCCCGCGAGTACCGGATCGAGGAAAAGGCGCCGAGCGTGATCTACGGCACGGCCGAGCGCGTGCGGGCCGAGCTGGAGCGGCTGCACCGGCAGCACGGCGTGCGCGAATTCGTCATCGACACCCCGATCGCCGACGGCGCCGAGCGCCTGGCATCCATCGAGCTGCTGGCCCAAGCGCATTTCACCGCCGCCGCGGCCTGACCCCTCCCGCGTTCAAGGATACATCGCATGAGCAAGCGTCAGATCACCTTCGGCGTCATGCTGCAGGGCCCCGGCGGCCACATGAACGCCTGGAAGCACCCCAGCGTGCCGGCCGATGCCAGCGTCAATTTCGGCTTCTACCTGGACAATGCCCGCAAGGCCGAGGCCGCCGGCATCGCCTTCGCCTTCATCGCCGACGGGCTGTACATCAACGAGAAGTCGATTCCGCACTTCCTGAACCGGTTCGAGCCGATCTCGATCCTGTCGGCGCTGGCGGCGGTGACCTCGAAGATCGGGCTGGTCGGCACGCTGTCGACCTCCTACAGCGACCCGTTCACCGTGGCCCGGCAATTCGCCACCATCGACGCCATCAGCGGCGGCCGCGCCGGCTGGAACGCCGTGACTTCGCCGCTCGAAGGCTCCGGCCGCAACTACAGCCGCGAGCATCCGGAGCACGGGCTGCGCTACGAGATCGCCCAGGAGTATCTCGAGGTGGTCAAGGGCCTGTGGGACAGCTGGGACGACGACGCCTTCGTGCGCGACCGCGCCACCGGCCGTTTCGTCGATTTCGCCAAGATGCGCCGGCTGGACCACAAGGGCCGGTTCTTCTCGGTCGAGGGGCCGCTGAACATCGGCCGCTCGGCCCAGGGCCAGCCGGTGCTGTTCCAGGCCGGCGCCTCCGACGACGGCATCCGGCTGGCCGGGCACCATGCCGACGCGGTGTTCACCAATGGCGGCCCGATCGAGGACGCCAAGGTCTTCTACAAACAGGTCAAGGACAGCGCCGTGGCCCATGGCCGCCGGCCCGACGACGTCAAGATCTTCCCCGGCATCGGCCCGATCGTCGGCGCCACGGCGGCGGAGGCGGAGGAGAAGTACCGCGCCATCCGCGACCTGCTGTCGGTGGACGAGGCGCTGCTATATCTCGGCCGCTTCTTCGACCATCACGACTTCAGCCAGTACCCGCTGGACGGGCCGTTCCCCGACCTCGGCGACATCGGCAAGAACAGCTTCCGCGCCACCACCGACACCATCAAGCGCACGGCGAAAGAGCGCAACCTGACCCTGCGCGAGGTGGCGCTGGAGACGGCGACGCGGCGGACCCTGATCGGCACGCCGGAGACGGTGGCCGACGAGCTGGTGCGCTGGGTGGAGGAGGGGGCGTCCGACGGCTTCATCCTCGGCTTCCCGGTGCTGGGCCAGGGGCTGGACGACTTCATCCGCCATGTCCTGCCGGTGCTGCAGGAGCGCGGCTATTTCGACCCGGTGCTGCGCGGGACAACGCTGCGCGACCATCTCGGCCTGCCCTATCGCGAGAGCCGCCATGCCGGGGAGCCGGCGCGGGAGCGGGTCGTAGCCGGGGACCGCTGATGGCCGGGATCATCCGCATCGCCGGCGCCGGGGACGCGCCGGCCGTGCTCGACCTCTTGCGCGCGGCGTACCAGCCGCTGAGAGAAATGGGCATCCGCTTCACCGCAGTGACCGCCGATCTCGACCTGGTGCGCCGCACGGTCGAGCGCCACACCACCTTCCTGCTGGAACGGGACGGGGAGGCGGCGGCCACGGTGTCGGTGCGCTTCCCCTGGCCGATCGGGGAGGGGCACCTCGCCAGCTATCCCTTCATCCACTGGTTCGCGGTGGCGCCGGGGCTGAAGCGGCAAGGCGTCGGCTCGGCCCTGCTGCAGCATGTCGAGGACGGGTTCCTGCGCGACCAGGTCAAGGCGCCGGCGGTCTATCTGGCGACTGCGACGCGCCATCCCTGGCTGCGCGGTATCTATGAGCGGCGCGGCTACCAGGCGTTCCACCGCCAGCCCAGCAGCCGGGGCGAGGAGATGGTGTTCCTGCGCAAGATCCTGCTGCCGGAGATCTATCGCGACCTGGAGGTGGCGGAGCTGAAGCGGTCGGACCCGGACGGGTTGGCGCTGGTGCAGGCGGGGGCGGCATGAGCTCGGACGATATCGAAGCGGGCGTCGAGGCGCATCGCGAGGCGATGGTGGCGCTGCGCCGCGACCTGCACCGCCACCCCGAGCTGGCCTATCGCGAGCGGCGCACCGGCGACCTGGTGGCGGAGGCGCTCGCGGCCTGGGGCTACGAGGTCCATCGCGGCCTCGGCGGCACCGGCGTCGTCGGTACGCTGGCGCTGGGCGACGGGCCGCGCCGCATCGGCATCCGCGCCGACATGGACGCGCTGCCGATCGTCGAGGCCACGAACCTGCCCTATGCCAGCGGCACGGACGGGGTGATGCATGCCTGCGGCCATGACGGGCACACTGCCAGCCTGCTGGCAGCGGCCCGGGTGCTGGCCGAGCGGCGCGGCTTCTCCGGCACGCTGCACTTGATCTTCCAGCCGGCGGAGGAGGGCGGCGCCGGCGCCCGCCGGATGATCCGGGACGGGCTGTTCGAGCGTTTCCCCTGCGACGCCGTCTACGGGCTGCACAACTGGCCCGGCGTGAGGCTGGGCCAGTTCGGCTTCATCGCCGGCCCGGCCATGGCCGCGGTCGACCGGGTGACGATCCGCGTGGTCGGTCGGGGCGGCCATGGCGCCGTGCCGCAGCAGACCGTCGATCCGGTAGTGGCCTCGGCCTCGCTGGTGATGGCGCTGCAGAGCGTCGTGGCGCGCAATGTCAGCCCGCTCGACGCCGCGGTGGTGACGGTCGGCACCATCCATGGCGGCACGGCGCCGAACGTTATTCCCGATACGGTCGAACTGCAGCTGACCGTCCGCACCTTCAAGCCGGAGGTGCGGGACCGGATCGAGGCGCGCATCACCGCTCTGGCCCGCGCCCAGGCCGAGAGCTACGGCGCCGCGGCCGAGATCGAGTATCTGCGCGGCTATCCGGTGCTGGTGAACCACGCGGCCGAGACCGAGTTCGCGCGCCAGGTGGCGGCGGAGCAGTTCGGCCAGGACCGGATCGAGGCCGAGTTCCCGCCGATCACCGCCAGCGAGGATTTCGCCTACATGCTGGAGGAGCGGCCGGGCAGCTATCTCTATCTCGGCAATGGCGACAGCGCCGCGCTGCACAGCCCGCATTACAATTTCAACGACGAGATCCTGCCCGTCGCCGCCCGCTACTGGGTGGCGCTGACGGAGCGGTATCTGGTGGCGGCCTGAAGGGCGTCGCGGATCTGGCCACCGCAACGGATTGCCTCTCCCGCAAGCAAGACCTTTTTTACAATCGATCCCTCGCCGTCATTGCGAGGAGGCGAAGCCGACGAAGCAATCCAGGGGCCGGTGCGCACCGGCTCCTGGATTGCTTCGCTGCGCTCGCAATGACGGTTCTGGGAATTCCGAAAAGGTCTCGCAAGCGGGAGAGGCAACGCGTGTTGTCACGCCGTCTTCCGCACCGCCGGCGCCAGAGGACTGATGTCCTTCTCGAAAGGCAGCTTGCCGTGGATCTCCGGGTCGATCTCGGTGTCGAACAGGGCGGTATAGCCGGAGCGGAGATAGAGGCCGGCCGCCTCGGGCTGGCGGAAGCCGGTGGTCAGATAGATCCGGCTGTAGCCCTGCCGCGCCGCCTGCGCCTCCAGCTCCTGCAGCACCCGGCGCGCCAGGCCCTGGCGGCGCAGGTCGACATGGGTCCAGACCCGCTTCATCTCCGCCGTCTGCTCGTCATAGCGCTTGAAGGCGCCGCCGGCGATGGCGGCGCCGTCGCGCAGCAGCAGCAGGAAGGCGCCGTCCGGTGGGGCGAACAGCTCGGCCGGATAGCGGTTCATCTCCTTGACCCCGTCGCCCGCGCCCCAATAGTCGCCGTAGCGCGTCTCGTATTCCCAGGTCAGGGCCTGGATCAGCGGCTGTGCCAGCGGATCCAGCGGCGTGGTGTAGAGGAATCGATCGGTCATCACATTGCCTGTTCAGGGCGGGGAAGGGCGGCCGCGACGGCCGCGGCCGCGTGTCGTCGCTCAGACCTTCGGCAGGCCGGGCGGATTGGTGCGCGACTGCTCGATCGCCTCGTCGGTCAGGTTCCAGCGGGCCAGCGCCTCGCGGTACTTGCCGTTCCGGATCAGCGTGTTGATCGCGAGCGTCAGGGCGTCGGCCAGGCCGCTGCCCTTGCGCGTGGTGATCGCGATCTCCGCGGTCAGCGGCCAGCCGCCATTGATGACGCCGACCGCGCGGGTCTTGCCGCTGACCGCCGCGGCATAAGCCAGGCGGGAGTTCGGGTTGATCTCCACATCCGCGCGGCCGGAGGTCAGCGCCAGCTGCGACGCGCCGTTGTCGTCGAAATAGAGGAACTCGGCCGGTTTCAGGCCGGCCGCCACATTCTGGCGGTCCCACTCGACCACGATCTTCTCCTGGTTGGTGCCGGCGCCGACGATGACCTTGAGCCCGACGATGTCCTTCGGCTCCTTGATCGATTTGATCGGGCTGTTCACAGCGACATAGGCGCCGAGCACGTCCTGGCGGTAGGAGGAGAAGTCGAAGCGCTGCTTGCGCTCCTCGGTCACCGTGACGTTGCTGATCACGGCGTCGAAGCGGCCGGACACCAGGCCCAGCGGCCAGTCGGCCCAGGCCACCGGCACGAACTCCACCTTCCGGCCCAGCGATTCCGCCACCAGCGACGCGATGTCGGCATCGGTGCCGACCACGGTCTTGGCGTCGGAGCCATAGGTGTTCAGCGGCGGGTCGCCGACGCTGACGCCGACGGTGAACACCCCGTCCTTGACGAATTTGAAGCCGGGCGAGATGGCGGCGATGGCCGCATCGACCTTCTCCGTGTGGGGTCGTCCGGCCTGCTCCGGGCTCAGGTCGAAGGCCTTGCCGCTCTGCGCTTGCGCGGCCGTTGCGGCGAAAAGGGGGACGGTAAGAAGGGCGGCGATGCCGATGGCCGCGGCTGCCGTGGTCCGGCGGATGGACATGATGGGACTCCTGATCTCTGGTCTGGTGGGATCGGCCATGGGAGGGCCGGAGGGCAGCGGCGGCGTGGAAGACCCGGCGGTCGGCCGGGAAGCGGGCTAGAGGACCTTGGCCAGGAACTCGGCGGTCCTGGGGTGGCGCGGCGCGGCGAAGACCTGGTCGGGCGGCCCCTGCTCCAGGATCCGGCCGCCATCCATGAACACGACGCTGTCGGCGACCTCGCGGGCGAAGCCGATCTCATGGGTCACGATCACCAGCGTGGTGCCGGACCGGGCCAGGGTACGGATCACGTCCAGCACCTCGCCGACCAGCTCGGGGTCGAGGGCCGAGGTCGGCTCGTCGAACAGCAGCACCTTGGGCTTCAGCGCCAGGGCGCGGGCGATGGCGACGCGCTGCTGCTGGCCGCCGGACAGCTGGCGCGGATAGGCCTGCGCCTTGTCGCTGAGGCCAACGCGGGCGAGCAGCGCCAGCGCCTCCTCCGTCGCGTCCGCCTTCGACCGGCGGCGCAGCGCCACCGGCGCCTCGATCACGTTCTCCAGCACCGTCAGATGCGGGAACAGGTTGAAGGTCTGGAACACCATGCCGACATCGGCCCGGCGCTTCAGGATCTCGGCTTCCTTCAGCTCGTAGAGGGTGTCGCCGCGCTCGCGATAGCCCAGCAGCGCGCCGTCGACGGTGATGAAGCCGGCATCGACCTTCTCCAGATGGTTGATGCTGCGCAGCAGCGTCGACTTGCCGGAGCCGGAGGGGCCGAGGATCACGGTGACGTCGCCGGACGGGATGGTCAGGCTGACCTCGTCCAGCACCTTCAGCGACCCGAAGCTCTTCGACACGTCCTGGATCCGCACCTCGCCCCGGCCGGCGGACAGCGGCTGCCAGGCGGGCTGGGGCGTGGTCGGTCTCGCTGTGGGGGCGATCCGCAAGGCCGGCGCGGGCTCGGCCGCCACCGGCTCGGCCCGGCGGCCCGCGCGCCAC
>NZ_JANX01000364.1 GCF_000767795.1 Inquilinus limosus MP06
CCTTTCCCACCCCCGCAAAAGCGGTCGTTCACAGCGCGTCGATCCAGGCGGCCAGCGCGGCGTTCACGTCGTGGCTGCGGTCCTGCATGATCCAGTGACCCGCGCCGGACCACAGCTCGACCTTCGACTTCGGGTGCTGGAACCACGGCCGCATGCGGCCGGCCTGGGCCGGATCGCGGCACAAATGATAGACCGGCACCGTCAGGCTCCGGCAGAACGTCGCGCTCGCCTCGTCCAGGCCCACCTGGCCGGCGCCGAAGAACAGCGGGCCGAAGGATTCGCGCACGACATGCGGCGGCATCCCCTGGGCGCGCCTCGCATGCCAGCGCCTGTAGGCCGGATCGGTCGCGGGGTCGTAGACCAGTTGGAACAGGGCCGGGACCACCGCGCCAGGATCACCGATGGTCAGATCATGGACCGTCTTTTCGAAGAGCCGCGCGGCGTCGCCGGAAAAGCCGAGCGCGCCGTCGACGGACACCACGGCCTCGACCAGGTCCGGCCGCCTGGCGGCGAGACGGGCGGCGATCTGCCCGCCCATCGAATGCCCCACGACGACGAATCTCTGGCCGGGGTAGCCGGTCGAGATCAACGCCTCGATGTCGGCGACGTAGTCGGCCGGCGTGTAGGCGCCCGGCGGCATGACCTCGGACCTGCCGTGCCCCCGCAGGTCGGCGGCGACGACACGGTACCGGCTCTCGAGCGCCGGCAGCTGCCAGCTCCAGTCATGGGAATCGCAGGTCCAGCCGTGCAGCAGCATGACGTTCCGGCCCGTGCCGGTGTCCGTCGCGAACAGCTTCGCCGTGGAGCCGGCGGCCGCGCGGGCCTCGCCGCGGCCCTGGGTGACCGCGACCGCCGCCGCGCCGGCGAGTGCCAGCATCCTACGCCGGGACACGCCGTGCCGTCCTGCGTCCATTCTCGATCCTCCGTGGTGCCCCGGCCCGCCAATCGGGTTCCGGTTGCCGCGAAAGGTATCCATCGGATATCTACGGTCAATTACGCACCTCCAGGTGCGCAGGTATATGCGGGGATATCGGGATGGCATGCCAAGTCGACGCGGTGTTCTTCGCGGACTGCGCCGCACGCTCCTTCTTCGATCAGGTCGCCAACAAATGGTCGGTGATGATCCTCACCCTGCTCAGCGAGAAGCCGACCCGCTTCAACGAGATTAGGCGGAGGCTGGAGGGCGTCACGCACAAGGCGCTGACGCAGGCCCTGCGGCGGCTGGAGCGCAACGGGCTGGTCGCCCGCACGGTCCTTCCCACCTCGCCGGTCGCGGTCGAGTACTCGATCACCGATCTCGGCCGCACCCTGCAGGTCCCGTTCGGCGCGGTGTATGAATGGGCGATCAACCACCTGCACGAGATCGAGCAGGCGCAGGAGACCTATGACGGACGGGCGGACCGATAGGCCGGGCCTTTTCCAAAATTTCCCATACCGTCATTGCGAGCGCAGCGAAGCAATCCAGGGGCCGGTGCGCACCGGCCCCTGGATTGCTTCGTCGGCTTCGCCTCCTCGCAATGACGATGAGGGGCGGGAGGAGCATCGGCGTTCGCGATGACGTCCATCCATGAACCACCGGCCCAGGGGCGTGCCATCCGGCGCGCCCCTTTTTCGTGACCCCCCGACAAACCGCTTGACGCCGCCAGCAAACCCCGCTTTCTTGAACGGAAGAAATTTCAGTCATTGAAATATACATCAACAACCGGCCGCGCAGGGACGCCGCCGGGCCTAGGGGAGGATGAAAGATGACGACACTTCGCGCACGATTCCTGGCGGGCGCCGCCCTGGCGATGGCCCTGTCCGGCGCTGCGATGGCGCCGGCGAATGCCGCGGAGCCGTTCCGCTGCGCCCCGGGCGAGCTCTACGCCATGAACGTGATGGTCTCGGGCGTCGAGTACTGGTTCCCGGTCTATGAGATGTTCAAGCAGGCCGGCAAGCAGATGGGCTGCGAGACCATCTACACCGGCACGCCGGACTACGACGTGACCAAGCAGATCGCCAGCTTCGACCAGATCCTGGCCCGCCAGCCCAAGGGCATCCTGGTGCATCCGATGAACTCCGACCCGTTCATCGAGCCGATCAACCGCGCCATCGAGCAGGGCACGGCGATCGTCACCTTCGCCGCGGATTCGCCGAACTCGAACCGCACCGCCTTCATCACCTCGAACAACGACCTCGAGGGCAAGGGCGCGGCCGACGCGGTGGCCGAGGCGATGGGCGGCAAGGGCGAATACGCCGTGCTGGAGAATCCCGGCCAGGACAATCATGACCGCCGCGTCGCCGCCTTCATCAAGCGGATGGAGGAGAAGTGGCCGGACATGAAGCTGGTGGCCCGCGCCGCCTCGAACCAGGACCCGAACAAGGCCTACCAGGCCGTCCTGTCGATGGCCCAGGCCAACCCCAATCTCGGCGCCATCTTCATGCCGGAGGCGAACTCCGCCCTCGGCGCCGCCCAGGCCAGCGTCGAGCTCGGCGGCAAGATCAAGGTCATGACCGCCGACGTGAACGCCAAGATCCTCGACATGATCAAGGCCGGCCAGGTCTTCGGCTCGGTCAACCCGAACCAGGGCATGCAGGGCTATATGGGCTTCATGGCGCTGTACCTCGCCGCCCATCCCGACCTGATCGACCCGATGAACGATGCCAAGAGCGCCGGCAAGAACCCGATGGCGATCCCGTTCATCGACAACGGCTATGCCGTGGTCACCGCGGCCAATGCCGACGACTTCTACTGGGACAAGTACCTGAAGCGCCGCGGCACCAAGGGCATCGAGGAATAAAAGCTGCCCGACTGCCGGCCGGGACCGCCCCGGCCGGCCTCCGCGACCCAGGAAGGCCGTCGACGTGACCGCTCCGCCGCTTCTCTCCGTCCACGACATCGCCAAGAGCTTCGGCCCGGTCCGCGCGCTGTCCGGCGTGCGGTTCGAGCTGCAGGCCGGCGAGGTGCACGCCCTGATGGGCGAGAACGGCGCCGGCAAGTCGACGCTGATGAACGTGCTGGGCGGCGTGCACCAGCCCGACCGCGGCACGGTCAGCCTGGACGGCAGGCCGGTGCGGATCCCCAGCCCGGCCGCGGCCCAGGCGCTGGGCATCGGGCTGGTGCATCAGGAGATCGCGCTGTGCCCCGATGCCACGGTGGCCGAGAACATCTTCATGGCCGAGACCAACAGCCGCCGCGGCCTGCGGCGCGGCCTGTGGATGGACACGCGCGACCTGAAGCGGCGGGCCGAGGCGGTGCTGGCCAGCCTGCACCCGGTGCCGGTCGACGTCCGGGCCGGCGAGCTGCCGATCGCCAGCCAGCAGATCGTCGAGATCGCCAAGGCCCTGACCCTGAACTGCCGGGTGCTGATCCTGGACGAGCCGACGGCGGCGCTGACCGAGGCGGAGGCTGAGGCGCTGTTCGCCATCATCCGCGGCCTGCAGGCCCGCGGCATCGGCATCATCTATATCAGCCACCGGATGGCCGAGATCTTCGCCATCGCCGACCGCATCACCGTGTTCCGCGACGGCGCCTATGTCGAGACGCTGCCGACCGCGGCGACGACGCCGGAGCAGGTGGCGGCGAAGATGGTCGGGCGGCCGCTCTTGGACCTGTACCCGCCGCGCCGCGGCCCGGCCGTCGCGGCCCCGCTGCTGAAGGTCGAGGGCCTGTCCGACGGCGGCCTCGTCCGCGATGTCGGCTTCGAGGTCCGCCCCGGCGAGATCGTCGGCCTCGGCGGGCTGATCGGCTCCGGCCGCACCGAGACGGTGCAGGCGATCTGCGGCTTGGGGCCGCGCGCGACCGGCCGCGTGGTCTGCGACGGCGCCGAGGTGCCGGCGGACGACTATCCGGCAGCCGTCCGGCAGGGGCTGGCCTATCTCAGCGAAGACCGCAAGGGCAACGGCGTCTTCCTCGACCTGCCGATCGCCCAGACCATCTCGTCGCTGGATCTGCGGCGCGTCTCCGGCCGGCTCATGGTCAGCCGCCGGCGCGAGGCGGCGCTGGCCGAGAGCATGCGCCAGCGCCTGGGCATCCGCTGCGCCAGCGTGCAGCAGCCGGTGGCGACGCTCAGCGGCGGCAACCAGCAGAAGGTGGCGCTGGCCCGGCTGCTGGCGGTCGACCCCCGCGTGCTGTTCGTCGACGAGCCGACGCGCGGCGTCGACATCGGCGCCAAGGCCCAGATCTACGCCATCCTGCGCGAGCTCGCCGACCAGGGCGCCGGCATCGTCGCCATCTCGTCGGAGCTGCCGGAGCTGATCGGCATCAGCGACCGCATCCTGGTCCTGCATGAGGGCCGCCTGGCCGGCGAGCTCAAGGCCCACGAGATGACCGAGGAGGCGATCATGCACCTGGCCTCCGGCCTCGGGTTCCAGGACCACCAACAGGGCGCGCCGCGCCGTGCCGCCATGGGAGACATCAGATGAGCACGGCCGCCGTGACGCCGATGATGCGCGTCGTCCGGGTCCGCGAATTCGGCCTCCTGGCCATCATCGCCCTGCTGTTCGTGGCGATGAGCTTCGCCTCGCCCTATTTCCTGACCCTCGCCAACATGCGGGCGATCCTGCTGTCCTTCTCGATCGAGGGGATCGTGGTCATCGGCATGACCATCCTGCTGATCGTCGGCGGCATCGACCTGTCGGTCGGGTCGGTGGTCTGCCTGTCGATGGTGATCGGCGGCACGCTGTTCCTGGCGGGCCTCGACCCGTGGTCGGCCAGCCTGATCGCGGTCGCGGCCTGCGGCGCCATCGGCTTCCTGATGGGGCTGTGCGTCACCCGCATCGGGCTGCACTTCTTCATCGTGTCGCTGGCCTTCATGGTGATCACCCGCGGCCTCAGCCTGCTGCTGACCCAGGGCACGCCGCAGTCGCTGTTCTCGCTGCCGAAGGAGTTCAAGTTCGTCGGCCAGGGCAGTATCGGCGGCCTGCCCTTCGTGATCCTGATCTTCCTGGCGCTGATCGCCGTGTTCGACGTGCTGCTGCGCAAGTCGGTGCTGTTCCGGCGGGTCTACTACACCGGCAGCAATGAGAAGGCGGCCCGCTTCTCCGGCATCGACACCAAGCGCACCAAGATCATCTGCGCCACTTTGTGCAGCACGCTGGCCGGCGTCGCCGGGGTGATCTACATGGCCCGCTTCGGCGCGGCCACTCCGCAATTCGGCGTCGGCATGGAGCTCAGCGTGATCGCCGCCGCGGTGATCGGCGGGGCGAGCCTGAACGGCGGGTCCGGCACCATCGCCGGCGCGGTGCTGGGGGCGGCCCTGCTGTCGCTGGTCACCTCCTCGCTGATCCTGCTCAACGTGCCGGTGTACTGGCAGGACATCATCCGCGGCGCCATCCTGCTGGTGGCGGTGACGATCGATCACCTCCTCAACACGCACAAGGCCCGAGGCTGAGACACCGATGCCGCGCCCGCTCTACAGCGAAGCCGAGAGACTGCGAAACATCCATCGCGTCCTCGTCATGTTCTACCAGGAGCACCGCTCCCAGGCCGAGATCGCGGCCGAGATCGGCATCTCCCCCGCCACCGTCAACCGCATGATCCGGGAGGGGCATGAGCGCGGGCTGGTCGACATCCGCATCCGCTCGCCCTTCGATGCGGAGGAGGGGCTGTCGGCGGCGCTGAAGCGCCTCGGCGGGCTCGATTCGGCGGTGGCGGTGCCCGCGGTGTCGACCGATCCGGCGATCGTGCTGAAGGCGGCGGCGGAGGCGGCGGCGACCACGTTGCTGGAAGGCCTGGCCGACGGCATGACCATCGCCGTCTCCGGCGGCGTCGCCCTCTGCGCCACGATCGAGGCGCTGGCGCCGCCGCGGGCCTATGACGTCCGCGTGGTGCCGGCCACCGGCGGCGTCCAGGGCAAGTTCCGCACCGACGTCAACCACGTCGCCGTCGCCCTGGCCGAGAAGCTGGGCGGCACCGCCTACCAGTTGCACGCCCCGATCTTCGCGGCGAACGAGGCGGAGCGGGCGGCGCTGCTGTCGGTGTCGACCATCCGCGGCGTGCTCGACATGGCGCGCTCGGCCGATGTCGCCCTGTTCGGCATCGGCTCGGTGCGCGACGAGCACGCCACCTACCTGACCCTGTCGGACACCGCCGACCGCGGCGCGATCGAGCGGGTGGGGGCGGAGGCGGAACTGCTGGCCCATCTGCTCGACCGCGGCGGCCGCCCTTGCGACCACCCGTCGAACCGCCGGCTGTGGCGCTGACGCTGGGCGAGCTGGCCGGGATCCCGCGGCGCATCGCGGTCGCGTCGGGCGCCGCAAGGCCGAGGCGATCGCGG
>NZ_JANX01000365.1 GCF_000767795.1 Inquilinus limosus MP06
GTCGGCGCCGGCCAGCTCGGCTTCGACCTGGGCGATCTGGCGCAGCGCGTCCTCGTGCCGGCGGGCCAGGTCCAGGAGGCGGCCCTCCAGCTCGCGCTGGCGCTTGGCCAGGCTCTGCCGCCGGGCCTCGTCGCCGGCCGCAGCCTCGGTCAGTGCCGTCAGCTTTCCGTCCAGCGTGTCGACGATCTCGCGCTGCGTGTCGATCGCCACCCGCGCCTCGGCCTCCGCCTCGGCCTCGCCGGCGCTCTGGCGCTCGATCCGCTCGCGCTCCTCCTGCAGCTTGGCCAGGGCCTGGGCGGCGTCGGCGCCCAGCGACCGCTCGCGCACCAGATCGCCCGTCACCTGCTCCAGCCGGCGCTTGGTGTCCAGGATCGACTGGCTCAGCCGGCCGGCCTCGGCCTCCAGCGTCTCGCGCTCGACCAGGAGGCGCTGCAGCGCCGCGGCGGATTCAGCGTCAGCCTTGCGCAGGGCCGGCAGGGCGGCCGCGGCCTCCGCCTGCTCGGTGGTGCCGCGGGTGGCGGCGATCATGCGCTCGCGCACCACCTGCTCATTGGCGTCATAGGCACGCCGGGCCTCGGCATGGGCGATGCCGGCCGTGGTCCATTGCAGGTGCAGCAGCGTCGCCTCGACCTGGCGGATCTGCTCCGAGATGGTGCGGTAGCGCGCCGCCTGCCGGGCCTGCTTGCGCAGGCCGCCCAGTTGGGCATCCAGCTGCACCAGCACGTCGTCCAGGCGGACCAGGTTCTCCTCGGCCGAGCGCAGCCGCAGCTCGGCCTCGTGCCGGCGGCTGTGCAGGCCGGTGATGCCGGCGGCCTCCTCCAGGATCTGCCGCCGCTCCGCCGGGCGGGCCGAGATCATAGCCGCGATCCGGCCCTGGCTGACCAGAGCGGGGGAGGCGGGCCCGGAGGCATTGTCCTGGAACAGCAGCTGCACGTCGCGGGCGCGCACCGGCTTGCCGTTGATGCGATAGTCCGATCCGGTGCCGCGCTCGATCCGGCGGCTGACCTCGATGGTGTCGACCTGGTCGAAGCCGGGGGCGGTGCGGTCGCTGTTGTCCAGCGTGATCGTCACCTCGGCCAGGTTCCGCGCGGCCCGGCCGGTGGTGCCGCCGAAGATGACGTCGTCCATCTCCTGGCCGCGCATGCGCCGGGCGGAGTTCTCGCCCATCGCCCAGCGCAGCGCCTCGACCAGGTTCGACTTGCCGCAGCCATTCGGTCCGACCACGCCGGTCAGGCCGGGCTCGATGGCCACGTCGGTCGCGTCGACGAAGGATTTGAAGCCCGACAGGCGGAGCCGGGCGAAGTGCACGGCGGCGCGCTCCTAGGCGGTCAGTTGGTGGCGACGCCCTTCTCGGCGAGCTTCTTGTCGAAGATCGCCTTGAAGGTGTCGAAGCTGGCTTCGCCCTCGAGCTTCTCGCCCTCGACGACGAAGGTCGGGGTGGCGTTGACCTGGTACTCGGTCTGCGCCGCCTGCATGCCGTTGACGATGCCGTCGGCGATGCTGTTGTCGGCCAGGCAGGCGTCGAACTTGTCCTTCGGCAGGCCGGCCATGCCGCCGATCTGCACCAGGGCGGACAGGGCGGCATTCTGGTCGGAGACCGCCCAGCTCTGCTGCTGCTTGAACAGCACCTTGGCGATGTTGAAATACTGCTCGCGCGGGGCGCACCGCGCCATCATCCCGGCCCGCAGGTCCAGCCCGTTCAGCGGGAACTGGCGGAACACGAACTTGACCTTGCCGGTGTCGATGTAGCTCTTCTCGATCTGCGGCAGCACGTCGTTGGTGAAGGCGGCGCAGTGCGGGCAGGTGAAGGAGGCGAACTCCAGCACCGTCACCGGCGCGTCGGCCTTGCCGAGCACGTAGTCCTTGTCGGTGATCTTCGGATCCCAGGCCTTGCCGGAGTCCTGGGCGGAGGCCGATCCGGCCATGAATGTCGCGGCGGCCAGGGCCAGTCCGGCGAGCAGGGTCTTCAGCATCCGATGGTCTCCATGGGTCCGGGCCTCGCGCCCACAAATGTCATCGCGGTGGCGTCCGGGCATAGAGCGCCCGGCCGAAGGCCGCAAGTCGGGATTTCCACTCGGGGTCGTCGACCGATTCGAGCGGCCCGGCCAGCATCGCCTCTTCCGCCGGGGTCAGGGAACGGCGGCGCGGTGTCGCGGGCCGGCGGGCCAGGGGCGCCTGCAGCAGCTTGATGCGGACGATCGCGGCATAGCCGAAATGGCCGTTGATCCGCTCGATCAGCCGGTCCTGGTCATGCTGCAGCAGCAGGGCGTCGGCCGGGTCGACCCGCAGCGCCAAGGTGCCGCCGTCGCGCTTGCCGGCCGGAAAGCTCAGCTTTTCCGGCACCGCCTTGTCGGCCCAGTGGTCGCCGACCACCGACGGCCAGTCCGCGAACAGGCTGCCGATGGCGCTGCGCCCGCCGCCCAGCGCCTTGCGGGCCAGGGCGGGGACCAGGGCGGCCATGGATCGCGGATAGCTCATATCGGTGTCGTGACTGCGTGATCGAATTGCGGGACTCGCGCCCCTATAGTGGCGCAACGACCCCCCGAGCGGCAACGCGAGCCATGCCCGACACAGCCACGTCCGCCGATTTTGCTCCCGCCGGCTTCGCCCCGGCTCTCCTGGCCTGGTACGACCGGCACCGCCGCGTGCTGCCCTGGCGCGCTCCGCCCGGGCGGAAGGCGGATCCGTACCGGGTCTGGCTCAGCGAGATCATGCTGCAGCAGACCACCGTGGCGGCGGTGAAGGACTATTTCCTCGACTTCACCGGCCGCTGGCCGACCGTGGCCGACCTGGCCGCGGCGCCGGTGGAGGAGGTGCTGCGCGCCTGGGCGGGGCTGGGCTACTACGCCCGCGCCCGGAACATGCATCGCTGCGCCGTGCTGGTGGTGGAACGCCATGGCGGAGTGTTTCCGTCCACGGAGGCGGAATTGCGGCAGCTGCCGGGGATCGGCGACTACACCGCGGCGGCGATCGCGGCGATCGCCTTCGACCGGCCGGCGGCGGTGATGGACGGCAATGTCGAGCGGGTGATGGCCCGGATCTTTGCGGTGGAGACGCCGCTGCCGCCGGCCAAGCCGATCCTGAAGACCCATGCGGCGGCCCTGACGCCGAGGCATCGGCCGGGCGACTATGCCCAGGCGGTGATGGACCTCGGCGCCACCATCTGCACGCCGCGCAGCCCGAAATGCATCCTGTGCCCGTGGTCGACGCCGTGCCTGGCCCGAAAGCGCGGCATCGCCGAGGAACTGCCGGCCAAGCTGGCCAAGGCGCCGAAGCCGACCCGCCGGGCCGTGGCCTTCTGGCTGACCGATGCGCAGGGTAATGTGCTGCTGCGCCGCCGGCCGCCCAAGGGGATGCTGGGCGGGATGATGGAGGTGCCGTCCTCCGCCTGGATCGAGCAGCCGATGCCGGACCTCGCCGCGGTGCTGGCCGAGGCGCCGGGCGGATCCGGCTGGCGCCTGCTGCCCGGCCTGGTGCGGCACGGCTTCACCCATTTCGACTTCGAGCTGACCGTGGCGGCCGGCCGCCTCAAGGGCCCGGTCGAGGGCGCGATGCTGGTGCCGCCGGACCGTCTGGGCGAGGCCGGGCTGCCGACGGCGATGTGGAAGATCGCCCGCCATGCCCTGCGACATCTTGAATGACCGGGGCGGCGGCCACAAATCAGCCGTAATCACCGCCCCCTATCCGACCTCGTCGGGACGGTGAGGTTGCGCAAGTAACCGGTCCGGGGCGCTCAGCGGCGATTGGCGTGCGACTCTGATGCGCGCCGTTTCGTCTTGATCTTCCGGGCCGTCGTCTTCACCCTGCCGGCGCCGCGACCGAGAGGGCCGCGGCCTATCGAAGGAACCCGTGTCCATGTTCATCCAGACCGAGCAGACACCCAATCCGGCGAGCCTGAAGTTCCTGCCGGGCCGGGCCGTGATGGATGTGGGCACCGCCAACTTCCCGTCGGCGGAGTCGGCGGCGCGGTCGCCCCTGGCGCAGCGCCTGTTCGAGGTCGAGGGCGTCACCGGCGTCTTCCTCGGCACCGATTTCGTGACGGTTAGCAAGGCGGACACCATCGACTGGTACGTGCTGAAGCCCTCGATCCTGGGCGTCATCATGGAGCATTTCACCGCGGGCCGGCCGGTCATCCTGGCCGAGACGGCGGCGGAAGGCTCGGAGGGCCAGTCGGCGGAGGATTCCGAGATCGAAGCCCAGATCCGGGAGCTGATCGACACCCGCGTCCGGCCCGCCGTGGCCCAGGACGGCGGCGACATCATCTTCCAGGGCTATGACCACGGCGTGGTGTACCTGCACATGCAGGGCTCCTGCTCCGGCTGCCCCAGCTCGACCATGACGCTGAAGGCCGGCATCGAGAACATGCTGCGCCACTACATCCCCGAAGTGACGGAGGTGCGCGCCGTCGCCTGACGGCGGGCTGCGCTCCCCCCGGCGGCGCCCCCTGAAGACGAGGGGCGCCCGCGGACCCGGTCGTGCCGATAGGCGGGGCGCCCGGTGCCGCTTGCCCGGGCGCAACCAAGAACGAGGTCCATGCAGTTCCGTGTGTTTCGACCGGCCGCCGCCTTGGCCGGCCTTTTGCTGATGATGCCCCTCGCCGCCCTGGCCCAGCCGGCGGCCCCCGCCGATCAACCCGAGCTGCAGGTCGCCGACCTGCCGCCCCAACAGGAACAGGCGCTGCCAGCCTCGGCCGTGCCGCCGATCGACAAGACCTCGGACCTGGTCCTGAAGGTCGACAGCGCGGGCAAGCTCAGCGAGATCTTCGACAGCGCCGACTACGCCCTGGCCGATGTGCGGGATGGCGAGGCCGACGTGCCGCGCCTGCTGGTCGAGGCGATGCCGGGCGACCTGCGGCACCTCGATTCGACCGACCTGCGCAAGGACGTGTTCTTCAACACCCTGCTGCCGCTGGTGCTGCGGGTGAACGAGGACATCCGCCACGACCGCGACCGGCTGCTGGCCCTGCAGGGGCTGCAGCGCCTCGGCCTCGCCCCCTCGGCGGAATCCCGGGCCTGGCTGGCGGAGCTGAGCGCGCGCTACGAGGTCGCCGACGGCGACATCGACGCCCTGCTGCTGCGGGTCGACGTGATTCCGGTCTCTCTCGCCCTGGCCCAGGCCGCGGTGGAATCGGGCTGGGGCACCTCCTACAGCGCCCAGCGCCGCAACGCCCTGTTCGGCCAGACCGCGGGGTCTGCGGTGCGCTACGCCGCCTTCGACCGGCTGATCGACGGCGTCGCCTCCTACGCCCGCAACCTCAACACCCATCCGGCCTATTCCGGCTTCCGCGCCCGCCGCGCGGCGCTGCGAGCTGCGCGGCTGGAGCTTGACGGCTATGATCTGGCGTCGACCCTCACGCGCTATTCGACCCGCGGGACGGCCTATATCCGCGACGTTCGGGCCATGATCCGTGGGAACGATCTCGCCGAGCTCGATTCGGCGCGGCTTGCCGCGGATCGCGCGATCGGCTTACCTGCCGCCAGCTGAGATTTTCTGCGACATATGACCATGGCGCTCGACAAGATCGCGCTCGACACGCTGTTCCGCGAGGCCCGCGCGCGCTGCGTTTTCCACGACGAGGCGATTCCGGAGGCGACGCTCCGGGCGATCTACGACCTGATGAAGCGGGGCCCGACCAGCGCCAATTCCTGTCCGGCGCGGATCGTCTTCGTGACCTCGGAGGAGGGCCGGGCGGCGCTGCGGCCCGCGGTCGACCCCGAGGCGCTGGGCGCGACGCTGCAGGCGCCGGTGACCGCGATCGTGGCCTATGACTCGGCGTTTCACGAGCACCTGCCGCGGCTGCTGCCGGACGAGCCGGAGACGGCGATCCGCTTCGCCGCCCGCCCCGACCTGGCGCAGGAGACGGCGCATCGCGACGCGGCGATGCAGGCGGCCTATCTGATCATGGCGACGCGGGGCCTGGGCCTCGGCTGCTGGCTGGTGGCGGAGTTCGACCGCGCCAAGGTCGATGCCGCCTTCCT
This sequence comes from Inquilinus limosus MP06, assembly GCF_000767795.1. Lineage (GTDB taxonomy): Bacteria > Pseudomonadota > Alphaproteobacteria > DSM-16000 > Inquilinaceae > Inquilinus > Inquilinus limosus_E. Next base: position 5,979 of record NZ_JANX01000365.1, read on the forward strand.
CTCCGGCACCCGCTGGCGCTCCAGCCTGCTGGTCGATATCGGCTATGTCGACCGCAACAAGGAATTTCCCCGCCGCCCACGCCTGGCCTTCGAGGAAGTCTGCCGGATCGTGTGAGCGCGTGTTCCGACCGATTGTCCTTATGAATTGCGCCCGACTGTCCCCTCCATCTGCGGAAGCCGCCGCATGATTGTGCTTGGCCTCGATGCAGCCGGCGCCGGCTGCGGCGTGGCGGTGCGGCGCGACGGGCAGACGGTGGCCGCGCGGATGGAGCCGATGGCCCAGGGCCACGCCGTCCGGCTGATGCCGCTGGTGCTGGAGGTGCTGGCCGAGGCCGGGATCGCGCCCGGCGACATCGACCTGTTCGGCATCACCACCGGCCCCGGCTCCTT
>NZ_JANX01000366.1 GCF_000767795.1 Inquilinus limosus MP06
GGTGAAGGCCAGGGCGCCGCCGGCCTCGATGGCGTTGTCCGATCCGGCGCCGGCCGACAGCGCGGCGGCGGTCAGGGTCAGGGCGCCGTCCGCCCGCAGGCGGTTCGGGCGGGTATCCCCGCCGCTGCCCGGGGAGGCGTTGGTCGCGATGTCCAGGCCGCTGGTGCCGACGATCCGCTCATCGGCCGCCAGCGTTGTCGCGCCGAAGCCGGCGATGCGGACCGGGCCGTCGGCCAAGTCGATCCGGCCGGTGCCTTCGACCGGTTTGCCGCCATCCCGCCGCGTCGTGGCGTTGATGGTCAGGCTGCCGCCGGCCATCTCGACCGGCAGGTCGCTGGCGTTGCCGGTGTTGCGCAGCTGCACCGCGCCGGAATTGATCGTGGCATTGCCGCCATGGCCGACCAGCAGCGGACTGTCGAGCGACAGGGTCCGCAGCGCCGAGCCCTGGCCGGCGCCGACGGCGACGTCGCCGTAGAAATCGATGCTGTTGTAGCCGCGCAGGGTCAGGGTCTCGGTCTGCGCCAGCACGCCCAGCGTGCCATCGCGGAACACCAGGCCGCCCGTGCCGGCCGGCGCGTCGCCAAAGCCGATCTGCTTGGCGGCGGCATCGATGGCGCGGTCGCCGCGGATCTGGGTGGAGGCCAGGATGCTGTCGCCGGTGGCGTCGAGCGCGAGGCTGCCCGAGGCCAGCACCGCCGCGCCCTTCTGGATCGTGAGCGAGCCGCCGAAGCCGAAGATGTTGTCGCGCACCACGTCGACCCGGTCGCCGGTCGACACGCGCAGCAGCGCACTGTCGCCGTTGAGGCGCAGCGTGTCGGCGGGGCCGGCATCGGCCCCCGTGGCGCGGACCACACTGCCCGACTCGACCGTCAGCGTGTTGGCGGCGGCCAGCAGGACCTCCGGCCCCTCCAGCGCCGTGCCCGGGTTGCGGATGACGACGTCGTTGGCCGTGACCTGCACCTGGGTGCCGCCGCGCGGATCGGCCGAGGTGACCTGGGCGGGGCTACGCTCGCCGCCGATGAGCAGGCTGCCGACGCCGAAATCGTTGAGCTGCCCGGCCTGCAGCAGCAGATAGCCCTGGTCGGCCAGGTCCTGGGTGTCGGTCCCTTCGGACACCACCGCGATCTTGGCGGTGGCGATGTCGAAGCGGCCCAGCTTGCCGCCCTCGGCCGGCGTGAACCTGGCGGTGCCGTCCAGCCGCAGCGTCTCGGTGGCGTTGGCCACCAGCGTGCCGCCGTCGAGCGTCAGGACCGGCACGGGGATGATCCCGGTATCGGTCTTCTGGCGCGAGAGGAAGGTCTCGGACCGGAAGAAGCTGTTGGCTTCGTAGTTGTCGTACTGCGCGCGCTGGCGCAGCACCGCGCCGGATTCGATCTGGAAGCTGCTCCAGCGCGAATCGGAGATCGAGGTGTTGAGGACGGAGCGACGGCCGGCGACATAGGCGCTGCCGTCCGGCGCCCGGCCGTTCATGGCCGGCAGCCTGTCGAGGACGCCATTGACGGCGCGCACCCGGTAGGCGCCGGGCATCAGCGCGTAGCGCGCGGGCAGCAGCACATAGGTGCCGGCCGGCAGGCCGCCGCCGCCCGACAGATAGATCCTGTCGCCCACCCGCAGATTGGTCTTGGAGCCCTGGTTCAAGGCCTGGCCGGACGCGAAGGCCGTGGACGGGACGACCGGGACGTCCTGGTCGAAGTGGATGTCGGTGGTCTGGACGGTGGCTTGATAGCCCGAATAGTAGGGATCCCAGGGGGCGTAGCCGTCATAGTCCGGGATCACGGCGAAGCTGTCGGGGTCGGCCAGGAGGTCGGAAGGTCCGCCGAGCCCCGGCACGAACTCGTTGGCCAGCAGCTCGCCGCCGCCGCTCACATCGATCACGGCCCCGTCCCGCACGTCCACATCGGTGCCGCGCAGCCGCACCTCCTTGGCCGGAGCCCCGGCGATCGACGTGCCGCCATTGCCGGGATTGAACCACAGCGAGCCGTTCTGGACATAGCCATAGGGGACCGTCAGCCCCTTGGCCGACACCGAGGTCACGCTGCCGCGACCCAGCGTCACCATGCCGCCGCCGCTGTCGAGCCCCAGGACGATCCGGCCCAGGGGAGCGCGGATGGTGCCGTTCTGGACGATCTCCGGCGCGGCGATGGTCAGGATGCCGCCGATCGACAGCGGCATCGCGGCCTTGCCGTTCGGCTGCACCGTGACCTTGCCCAGGGCGTTGACCGTGAAGTTCTGGTCGGTGTCAGGGTAGATCTGCGCCGCCTGGAGCACCAGGTTGCCGGCCGTGGTCAGCGTGCCGAGGTTGCTTCCCGCGATGCCCGCGAAGCGGATGTCGCCCCGGCTCTGCAGACGGAGCACCCCGAAGCCGCCGAAGAGGTGGTCCTTGTAGATGCCCTCGCCGGTCTCCGGATTGGAATCGACCTGCATGTGGTAGACGCTGCCGAAGCGGAACGTGCCGCCATTGACGTCGATCAGATCCGCCAGGATGGAGAGCTGGGTCGCCGGGCTGAGGATGCGATCGCCGAGCGGGAGTGCCTGCCAGTCCAGCGTGCTGCCCGACCGCTCGAAGCTGGTGTTCGTCAGCGACACCCGCGGCGCCTGCAGAACCACCCTGGCGCCGTTCCGCCCCGGCGCCGGCGTGGCGCCGATCGTGAAGGCCGAGACCTGGATCTCGCGGCCCAGCTTCACCGTGACGTCGCCGTTGAAATTAACGACGCTGTCGGAGCCCATCACCCAGGTGTCGAAGCCCCCGCCCATCACGGTGTCCGCGGCGACACAGCCCTGGCCGGCATGGCGTTCCAGGGCGTCGATGTCGTAGCCGTCCTTCGCGCCGGCGGACAGGCCGGACTGCCGGATGTTGAGCACCCGCACTAGATCGGCCGGCAGGCCGACTCTGTTGTTCCCGTTTCGCGTTCCTTGCCGCATCTCGGTGATCAGCGTGCCGCCCTCGGCCCCCGCGCCGCCGCCGCGCCCCAGCAGGGTACCGTCGAGATACAGCCCGTCGCTGGCGGTCAGCCGGATCGTGCCGCCATTGCTGGCGACGGTTCGCGGCCGCAGCTTCAGCCCGTACATGGTCATGCTGCGCAGGTCGAGCTGGGTCGAGACGCCGGACACGTCGAGCATCGCGCCGTGCTCGACGATCACGGCGCCGTTGTAGGAGGTCAGCGTGATGGTGCCGCCGTCCAGCACCGTGCCGCGGCGGGTCCCGTCCGTCGTCGGGTCCAGCCTGACCGCGCCGCGGGCCAGCAGCCGGCCGGTCGTGCCGATGCGGACGCTGGCTTGCGGGTCGTAGACCGCCAGCGGGGTCTGCAATCCCGTGTCCGGGTCGGTGGGGAGCTCCGTGTCGACGGTGACACCGCCCATCAGAGTGATCTGCCCGGCCGGGGTCTCGATGGCGCCATCCACCCGCACCGTGCGCGCCGCCACTGCGGTGACCGAGCCGCCCATCCCCATGCGCACGACCGAGCCCCGGCCGAACACGACGCTGCCGCCGCCCTCATAGGATTTCCCGGTCGCATCGACGCCGTTGACGCCGTAATCGTCCGCCCGCAGGTCGCTGCCGCGCGCGATGAGGGTCAGCGACCCGGCCGGCCGCAGCTCCTCCGGCAGCACGTCCAGCCTGGCGAAGCCGAACACGTCGCTGCCGCCGGCGCGCCGCAGATAGTCGGGGTTCAGCCGCAGCGTCGGCGCTGCCGGCGTCACCACCGTGTTCGCCGCCACGGTGACGCCGCGATAGCCCTGCAGCGTCACGTCGCTGAAGCCGCCGCGGCTCAAGAAACCAGGATCCAGCACCAGCGCCCCCTGGGGCGCCAGCCCGCCGCCGATCCAGATCCGGTCGGTGCGGATGGTCAGCTTGCCGCCACGGTCGAGGCCGTAGCCGAGGATGTCGCCGCCCAGCACCAGCTTGCCGGCGCTGGGCCGGATCGCCGTGCTCTGGTCGATGAAGCGGCTGGTGGCCAGCCGCACCTCGCCGCCATTGCCCTTGGTCAGGGACCCGTCGGTGGCGACCCAGCCGCCGGCGGAGACATCGATCAGGCTGCCGCGCGCGATCGTCAGGGTCTTCAGCGCGCTCAGGTCGATCGTGCCGCCGTCGGGCAGGGCCGCGCCCGCCGGACCCGTTCCGCCGGGATACGGATTGCCGTTCGCGTCGACCCGGTCGTTCACCCACTGCCCGCGGGCGGTCAGCCGTGCACCGCCGGCCAGGGTGACGTCCCGGCCGGCCAGGGTGATGGTGCCCGACGGCGTTTCGATCGCGCCGGCGACGGTGATGGCGCCGAACTGATCGAGAATCCCCTCCACGTCGTACAGATTGGGGGGCGCGACCTCCGGCCTCGACCGCAGGTCGACCGAGCCGCCCGGGGCCGTGCGCAGGGTCACGCCGCGCGCCACCGCGATGTCGCCGCCCGCGGTCGTGACCGCGATCTTGTCCACCCCCCGTTCCCGACCAGGGACGGGGCGATCACCAGCCGGTCGCGCAGGTTGTCCGGCAGCGCGTCGTCGGACCCGAACCCGTCCGCCAGCCCGGAGCCGCCGGCGGCGAAGGTGACATCGACCGGTCGCTGCAGCGCCAGGGTCAGGCTGCCCAACGCCGGCAACTGGTCGCGCGACCGCTGCCGCGCCCCGGGCGTGGTCCCGCCGCTGATCCGGCCGTCGAGCACCGCGGCACCGGTGGTGATATTGACCGCGCCGGCGGCCATGCCGTCGGTATAGCCGGCCTCCCAGCGCGGGCCGTAGATCTTCTGCTGCGCGTAGCGGTCCTCGGCGAAGGCGACATACTGGATGTCCGGCGACGCCTGGCTGATGTCGTAGACCCGCCCGTCGGCGCCGACCAGCTGGGTGGTGTCGAGCCAGCCGCCGCGATACCGCACCTGGCCGCCGGAGACGTTGATCGCGGCGCCGTCCCGGATCACGACCTCGCCGGCGCCGGCGTCCCTGGACGAGATCGACACGGTACCGCCGGCGGCGCTGCGCTCCACCGCCGTGCGGCCGATGCTCTTCAGATAGTCGCCGATGCTGCCGATCGGCGACCCGTCGCGGACATCGACATTGACCGTCTTGCCGAACAGGAAGCCGTCGCGCTGCAGCGGCGAGTTCAGCTCGTTGTTGCGCAGCGTGATCGCGATCTGGTTGCGCTCCATCGCCACCTCGGTCGAGGTGGTGCCGGACACGTCGATCAGGCTGCTATTCTCCATGGTGAAGCGGTTCGGCGAGCCGTCGAACGGCGCCTCCACGATCTGGACGGTGACATCGCCCGCCGGGGCCTGGATCTTCGACCCCCGCTCCATGGTCCCGGCACCGGCGATCACCTGGACCTTGGAATGCTCGAACTGCTCGGCATCGGTGATGGTGTCGGTGCTGTCCTCCGGCAGGATGACCGTGTCGCTGCCGCGGCCGAAGGTGATCTTGCCGGCGCTGTTCCGCTGGAACAGTACGTTGCTCTGGTCGTAGCTGGGATCTGCGGCGGCCTTGAGCAGGATGGAGCCGCCGGCCCGGACCGCAGTGGTCGCCGACAGCCGGCCGTTCTGTGCGATCAGCAGACTGGAAATCGAAATGTTGCCACCGCGCGGCGTGTCGATCGTTCCGGTGTTCACCACCCAGTTGGCGGTCGGCGAGTCACGGTCGGTCACGGAATCGACTTCGATCGCAACTCCGCGCGGATACTTCTGGTCCGACGGCGTCGCGACCGAGTTTGCCGGATAGATGTAGATCCTTCGACCGGCGCCGATCACCACCTGTCCGGCCGGGGCGCGGATCGTGCCGGCATTCACCACCGACCCGCCCAGCAGCATGACGCTGCTGTTGTCCGGGCCCTGGATCAGGGCGCCGCGCTCGACCTTGATCTGGCCGGGTTCGCCGTCGTCGGCGGCCGTGAACACCGGAAGGAACTTGCCGCCGGCATCCTTCGGGGTGTCGAGGATGCCGCGGTTGAACTGGTCCTCGCTGATACTCAGCGAGGACGCCACCAGGTTGCGGACATTGACCCGGGCACCGTTGCCGAAGATCACGCCGTTCTGATTGATCAGATAGACATGGCCGTCGGCCTTCAGCGTGCCGTCGATGCGCGACGGGTCGGCCTGGCCGATGCGGTTCAGCACCGCCCAGTCCCGGTTGCCCTTCTGGTCGAAGCGCACCGTCTCGTCGCCGGCGATGTTGAACCGGTTCCAGTCGATGACCGCCTTCGGCTTCAGCTGCTCGATGGTCATCAGCTTGTTGGTCGCGTCCACCACCGGGTTGTTGGCGGACGCGTTCTGAATCCGGTTCAGGCTCATGCCGCTGAACAGCACCTTCGGCGCGCCGGCCGAGGCGGCGCGGGACAGGGCCGTTGTCGACCGCGCTGCTACCGCCGCCGCCA
>NZ_JANX01000367.1 GCF_000767795.1 Inquilinus limosus MP06
GTGGCCTATGGCGTCCGGCAGCAGCAGGCGGCCGATCGCTGGGCGTCGGCGCTGACCGGCGGCGACCCGGATCGGGCTCCGGCGCTGATGCTGCGCAACGGCTGCACCGGCTGCCACACCATCCCCGGAATCGGTGCCGCGCGCGGCGCGGTCGGGCCAAAGCTGTCCGGCCTGGCGGACCGCGCCTTCATCGGCGGGACGCTGCCGAACACGCCGGAGAACCTGGCGCGATGGATCCGCGACTCCCGAGGAGTCAACCCACGCACGGCGATGCCAAGCACCGGGATCACCGAGTCGGAGGCGCACGACATCGCAGCTTATCTCTACGCTCTGCGAGGGCGCCCATGACGGCGAGATCTGACCGGTGAGGATCTTCTCCGGCACCAGCCGCAATCCCCGCGCCAGATTGCAGCGGCAGATGCGACCGGACAATCAGCCGATAGCCCTCTGAGGAAAATCAACATATCGGTGAGTAAGGTGGCGGAGGGACCGGGATTCGAACCCGGGCACGGGGTTTCCCCCGTGGACGGTTTAGCAAACCGCTGCCTTCAGCCGCTCGGCCACCCCTCCGTCCAGCGGCGGTGCCGCTCGGTGGGCGTTCTTAAGGGCGCGGCGAAGGCTTGTCAATGACGGCTCTCGGCATAGCCCGGCCCGCTTCGCCGCAGAACGTGACGCGGCCGTGGCGCGGCCGCCTCAACCTGTGGCAAAACGGCACCCGATGGCATCTCTGTCACCAGATTTTCTTGAAAGCGACACCGCTCCCCTATAGTGCTGGAAAGACTACCGGGCAGGAAAATTGTTGGGTGCTTCGGCCGTATGTCTGCCGTCACGGTGCGAGAGAGACCGATGCCGATGCCGCCCGAACGCTGGACCAAGCCTGCCGAAAGCGAAGCTGAATGAAGCCAGTCACGCCGCTGCTCGACACCATCCACACCCCAGAAGATCTTCGCCTCCTGCCCGCTTCCGACGTGAAGCAGGTCGCCGATGAGCTGAGGGCCGAGACCATCGACGCCGTCTCGACCACGGGCGGCCATCTCGGTGCCGGGCTCGGCGTGGTCGAGCTCACCGTCGCCATCCACCGGGTGTTCGACACCCCGCGCGACAAGCTGATCTGGGATGTCGGCCACCAGGCCTATCCGCACAAGATCCTGACCGGGCGGCGCGACCGCATCCGCACCCTGCGCCAGGGCGGCGGCCTGTCCGGCTTCACCAAGCGGTCGGAGAGCGAGTACGACCCGTTCGGCGCGGCGCACAGCTCGACCTCGATCTCGGCCGGCCTCGGCATGGCCGTGGCGCGCGACCTGAAGGGCGAGGACTTCCGAGTCGTCGCCGTGATCGGCGACGGCGCGATGAGCGCCGGCATGGCCTATGAGGCGATGAACAACGCCGGCGCGCTGAAGAGCCGCCTGGTCGTCATCCTCAACGACAACGACATGTCGATCGCCCCGCCGGTCGGCGCCATGAGCGCCTATCTGTCGCGGCTGATCTCCTCGCGCTCCTACCGCTCGCTGCGGCACCTGATGCGCGACGTCACCGCGGTGTTCCCGAAGCCGGTGGCGCGCGCCGCCAAGCGGGCCGAGGAATACGCCCGCGGCTTCGTCACCGGCGGCACGATGTTCGAGGAGCTGGGCTTCTACTATGTCGGCCCGATCGACGGGCACAATCTCGACCACCTGCTGCCGGTGCTCGAGAATGTCCGCGACGCCGATGACGGCCCGGTGCTGGTCCATGTCGTCACCCAGAAGGGCAAGGGCTACGGCCCGGCCGAGGCGGCGCCGGACAAGTATCACGGCGTCAGCCGCTTCGACGTCATCACCGGCGCCCAGGCCAAGCCGAAGAGCAACGCGCCCAGCTACACCGGTGTCTTCGCCCAGGCCCTGATCCAGGAGGCGGAGGAGGATGAGCGCATCGTCGCCGTCACCGCCGCCATGCCGTCCGGCACCGGCCTCGACAAGTTCGCCCAGCGTTTCCCGAAGCGCAGCTTCGATGTCGGCATCGCCGAGCAGCATGCGGTGACCTTCGCCGCCGGCATGGCGACGGAGGGGTTCAAGCCGTTCTGCGCGATCTACTCGACCTTCCTGCAGCGCGCCTATGACCAGGTGGTGCATGACGTGGCGATCCAGCACCTGCCGGTGCGCTTCGCCATCGACCGTGCCGGGCTGGTCGGCGCCGACGGCGCCACCCATGCCGGCGCCTTCGACATTCCCTATCTCGCCTGTCTCCCCGGCATGGTGCTGATGGCCGCGGCCGACGAGGCCGAGCTGGTGCACATGGTGGCGACCGCCGCGGCGCTGGACGACCAGCCCTCGGCCTTTCGCTATCCGCGCGGCGACGGCGTCGGCGTCGAGCTGCCGGCCCGCGGCAAGCCACTGGCCCTGGGCAAGGGCCGCGTGCTGCGCGAGGGCACGTCGATCGCGCTGCTCAGCTACGGCACCCGGCTGCAGGACTGCCTGGCGGCGGCCGATGCGCTTGGCGTCATGGGCCTGTCGACCACCGTGGCCGACGCCCGCTTCGCCAAGCCGCTCGACACCGAGCTGGTGAACCAGCTGGCCCGCCACCACGCCGTGCTGATCACGGTGGAGGAGGGGGCCGAGGGCGGCTTCGGCAGCATCGTGCTGCATCACCTGGCCCGCGCCGGCCTGCTCGACCACGGGCTGAAGATGCGGCCGATGACGCTGCCGGACCGGTTCCAGGACCACGACAAGCCGGAGCTGCAATATGCCGAGGCGGCGCTGTCGGCGCAGCACATCGTCGCCACCGCCGCTGCGGCCCTGGGCCTCGATGCGCCGGCCACGGGTGTGATCCGCGCCTGACGGCGCTTTCGATCCGGACACGGAAACGGCCGCCCCGATCCGTCGGGGCGGCCGTTTCCGTGTCCGGGCCGGGCGGAACCCGCGGATGGGCTGTGCGGTTGACCACGGAAGCGGCCGATTTCCCGTGCTGCGGGCCTGCGGCATCGGTGATGATGGCCGACGATTCGATCTCGTGGGGCCGAGAAGGGGGATACGATGACACTGCGGCACGCCGTCCTGGGGACGGTTGCGATCCTGTTGCTGGGCGCCTGCGTTTCGGCGTCGGGCGCGACCAAGACTCCGGCCGCCGCTCCGGCTGCCCCGGCTCCGGCTGCCCCGGCTCCTGCCGCCCAGGCTCCCGCGGCGGCGACTCCGGCGAAGGTCGCCGAGCTGACGGGGATCGAGGCGTTCCGCGGCTCCTGGGTGGGCGCCACCCAGGGCGAGGGGGATTCCCGCCGGGCGGCGGCTCTGGTGGTCGACGCCTCGGCCGATGGCGGCCTGTTCCTGCGCTGGCGCAGCGCCGAGGGGGCAAACGACGGCGCCGGTGCCACGGGCCCGCTGACGATGCGCGAGAACACGGCGCTGTTCCCGCCCGGCAAGACCCCCGGTGTCTGGTCGACGCGGCTGGAGAGCGGCGCCCGCGCCAAGGCGCGGCTGGAGGGGTCGGTGCTGACCACCGAGCTGACGGCGAGCACCGGCGGCAAGACCGAGGTGCAGAGCTACCGCCGCACCCTGACCGCGCCGGGCAAGCTGTCGCTGCGCTATACCCGCACGGTGGGCGGCAAGGTCGAGGACACGATCGACGCGGATTTCGTCAAGCTGCCGTGACGCGGTGATCCGGATGGCTTGCGTGGGAGCCGGTCCGATCGCATCTTATGTCAAGCTTTGACATAGGCTCGGCCATGGCAACCAACGTCCATCTGACCCCGGAACTGGAGCGCTTCGCCCGCAAATGCGTGGAGGAGGGGCGCTACAACAATGTCAGCGAGGTGGTGCGGTCTGGCCTCCGCCTGCTGCAGGAGGCCGAGGAGCGCCGACAGGCGTTTGCGGCGATGCTGCGAGAGGCAGAGGAGGAAGGCGAACGCGAGGGCACATTCACGCTGGACGAGGTTCTTGCGGAAGCCGAACAGATCATCGCTGATGCCAAGCGGTGAAAGCGGCGAAATTCCAACCGCAGGCGCGGCGTGACCTGCTGGAAGCGGTGCGCTGGATTGCGAAGGACAATCCGATGGCCGCCCAGGCTTTGCTGGATACAGCCGCAGGCGGCGCAAAGCGGATCGGCTCCCATCCCGACATAGGAGCCCAGCGACCTGATATTGTGGAGCGACGATATCGTTTTCTGACTCTACCGGGTTTTCCCTATGTCATGATCTATGACTGCGAGCGCCGGCCGCCGATCATCATTCGTGTGCTGCACGGGGCTCGTGATCTCGCAGGGCTGCTGCGGAACTTGCCGCCGACAGCTTGACGGTCGGGCCCTTCCGCTCGTCACCCCGCCTTCTTCCCGATCGGCTCCGCCCGGTATTCGTTCGGGTCGATGCCGTGGCGGGTGAGCTTGTCGTAGAAGGTCTTGCGCGGCAGGCCGAGGGCCTCGATGACGGCCCGCACATCGCCCTTATGGGCGGCCAGCGCCTCGCGCAGCAGCGACGCCTCGTAGCGTTCGACCCGCTCCGGCAGGCTCGCTGCGGCGGCGGGCGTCGGGGCCGGCGCGTCCATGCCGGCCAGGCCCAGCGCCGCGCGGTCGGCGAAATGCGCCAGCTCGCGGACATTGCCCGGCCAGTCGTGGTCCAGCAGGTGCCGTCGCACCACGTCGCTCAGCGGTGGCGGGTCGCGGCGGAAGCGCGCGGCGGCGCGGGCCAGGAAATGGGCGAACAGCAGCGGGATGTCGGCCCGGCGCTCGCGCAGCGGCGGGATGCGCAGCGTCACCACGTTGAGCCGGTAGTAGAGATCGGCCCGGAACCGGCCCTCCTGCGACGCCGCGGCCAGGTCGGTCTTGGTGGCGGCGACCACGCGCAGGTCCAGCGGCCGGCGCTCATTGGTGCCCAGCGGCTCCACCGCCCGCTCCTCCAGCACCCGCAGCAGCTTTACCTGCAGCGCCGTCGGCATGCTCTCGACCTCGTCCAGGAACAGGGTGCCGCCATCGGCATGCTCGATCCGGCCGATGCGGCGCTTCTGCGCCCCGGTGAAGGCGCCCGCCTCATGGCCGAACAGCTCACTCTCGATCACGCTTTCCGGCAGCGCGCCGCAGTTCAGCGCCACCAGCGCCTTCGACCGGCGGCGGCTCCAGCGGTGCAGCGCCTCGGCCACCACCTCCTTGCCCGACCCGGTCTCGCCCAGCACCAGCACGTCGACATCGGCGTCGGCAACGTCGCGCACGGTGTCGCGCAGCCGCTCCATCTCCGGCGTGTCGCCGAGGAAGGTGAGATCGTCGGACGCCTCCAGCTGTGCCTTCAGCCGCCGGTTCTCGATCACCAGCCGCCGCTTCTCCACCGCCCGGCGGACGCTGTCGACCAGCCGCTCGGCCGGGTACGGCTTGGCCAGGAAGTCATAGGCGCCGTCCCGCATCGCGCCGACCGCCATGGCGATGTCGCCATGGCCGGTGATCAGGATCACCGGCAGGTCGGGGTCGCGTTCGCGCAGCCGGGCGAACAGCGCCAGCCCGTCGGTCTCGGGCATGCGGATGTCGGTGACCACGGTGCCCGGGAAGTCACGGTCGACCGCGTCGAGGGCGGCGCGGGCGGAGTCCAGCGCCGTGACCTCGAAGCCGGCGAGCTCCAGGCTCTGCACATTGGCATGGCGGATCTCGGCCTCGTCGTCGACGAAGACGACCTGTCCCGCGCTCATGCTGCCTTCTTGAGCGTCACGGTGAAAACCGCCCCGCCGGCCTCACGGTTGGCGGCGGCGATGCTGCCGCCGAACTCGCGCGCAATGTCCTGGCAGATCACCAGGCCGAGGCCGAGCCCGGCCGGCTTGGAGGTGGCGAAGGGGATGAACAGCGCCTTCATCGTGTCGGGGTCGAGGCCGTTGCCGGTGTCTGAGACCGAGATCCTAACCTCCTCAGGCCCGGCGTCCACCGCGATGCGGATCTCCGGGTCGGGCAGGCCGGCCACGGCGTCCAGCGCGTTCTGCAGCAGGTTGACCAGGATCTGCTCCAGCCGCACCCGCTCGGCCACCACCCGCACGTCGCCCGGCGGCAGGTCCTGCACCAGCCGCACCGACTGGCGGCGGATGCGCGGCCGGGTCAGGATCAAGGCGCCCTCGACCGCGTCGGCGCAGGAGGTCGCCTCGATCGAGCTGGTGGCCTTGCGCGAGAAGGCGCGCAGATGCTGGGTGATGGTGCCGACCCGGTCGGTCAGCCCGGCGATGGTCGCCAGGTTCTCGCGCACCGAGGCGGGCTTCTCGCGGTCGAGGAACACCGACGCGTTGTCGGCATAGGCGCGGATCGCCGCCACCGGCTGGTTGATCTCATGCGCCACGCTGGCCGCGACCTGGCCCAGGATGGCCAGGCGGTTGGCCTGGGTCAGTTCCTCTTGCAGCTGCTGCCGG
>NZ_JANX01000368.1 GCF_000767795.1 Inquilinus limosus MP06
GATCGCGGCCGAGACCCGGCCGGAGCCGGCCTCCGCGCCACCGCCGGCCGGGAGCCACGACCTGCTGCGGACGATGCTTGAGGCGGCGGGGCTCGACCCCGCCCGCTTCCCGGCCGAGCGCGGGCCCGAGATCGCGGCCACCTTCGGCGAGATCGTGCGGACCAGCGTGCAGGGCCTGATCGAGGCGCTGAACGCCCGGTCAGCCCTGAAGGGCGAGTTCCGGATCGAGCGCACCTCGATCCAGCCGCGCAACAACAACCCGCTGAAATTCTCGGCGACTCCGGCGGAGGCGATCGCCGCCATCCTGAACCCGCCTTTGCCTGCCTTCGCCAAGGGGGCGGACGCCATCGCCGAGGGGTTCCGCGACCTGCATGAGCACCAGATCGGCACGGTCGGCGGCATGGAGCAGGCGCTGCGCCACCTGCTCGACACACTCAGCCCGGCGGCGATCGAGGCCGGAACGGCCACCGGCGGGCTGGGCGGCGTGCTGCCGGGCGGCCGCAAGGCCAAACTGTGGGATGCCTATGTCGCGCTGCACCGCCGGACGGCCGAGACGGCGTCGAACAATATCCGCGAGGTCTTCGGCCCGTCCTTCGCGGAAGGCTATGGCAGGCTGAAGGACCGGATCTGAGGCCACGGAGACGGGATTGGCCGAAGCCCGCCATGATGTGGCCTCGGACTCATGCGCTTGCTACACAGGATCGCAATGCTACGGCCTGCTGGGGAATAGGAAAATGGGATCACGCAGATTCGCCGGAGCCCTGCTCGCCGCAGCCCTGCTGTCGGGCTGCGGCGCCGCGGGCCTCGCCCCGCGCGACGCGACGGCCACGGTGTCCGCCAGCCCGGACGTCAACCCGGACGCATCGCAGCGGCCGTCGCCCATCGTGGTGCGGATCTATCAGCTGAAGTCGGGCGCGGTCCTGGACCAGTCCGACTATTTCAAGCTGACCAGCGATCCGCAGGGCGCGCTGGGCGACACGCTGGTGGCACATGACCAGGCCCTGGTGACGCCCGGCCAGAGCCGGTCGCTGCCCCTGAAGCTGGATCCCGCCACGCAGGTGATCGGGGTGGTCGCCGGCTTCCGCGACATCGACCATGCCCGCTGGCGCACCTCGGTCGCGGTCGACCCGGCGTCGACCAGCACCGTCGCCATCACCGTCGGCGCCGCCGAGGTCACGGCCAAGGCCGGGGAATAGCCGCTCATGGCCTGGGACAACAAGGTCGTCTGGTCCGAGGGGATGTTCCTGCGGACCCACCACTTCCAGCAGTTCGACCGCTATGTCGAGAAGCTGGTGCGCGCGCGGCTGGCCGACCTGATGCCGCATGGCTGGGGCATCGGCGCCCTGACCATCAACCGCGAGCTGCTGACCACCGGCAAGTTCGCGATCACCGCGGCGCATGGCGTGCTGGAGGACGGCACCCCCTTCGATATCCCGGAGGATGTCGACCACCCGCCGCCGCTGACGGTGCCGGAAGCGACCAAGAACACGATCGTCTACCTGGCGGTGCCGGTGCGCCAGCCGGGCCACCCCGACATCGACCATGCGACGGCCAGCAGCGACACCGCCCGCTACGCCGCCATCGATTTCGAGGCATCGGACGCCAACGCCTATTCGCCCGCGGTGTCCGCGATCCAGGTGGCCCGGCTGCGGCTGCGCTACCTGCTGGAGACCGAGGACCGCTCCGGCTATGTCTGCCTGGGCCTGGCGCGGATCGTCGAGGTCCGGTCGGACCGGTCGGTCGTGCTGGACGACAAGTACATCCCGCCCAGCCTGACCTGCCAGGCCTCGGCCGGCCTGTCGGGCTTCGTCTCCGAGGTGCTGGGCCTGCTGCATCATCGCGGCGAGGCGCTGGCCGGCCGGGTCAACGCCTCCGGCACCCAGGGCGTGGCCGAGGTGGCGGATTTCCTGCTGCTGCAGCTGGTCAACCGGGCCGAGCCGGTGATGGCCCATTTCGCCGTCACCCCCGGCATCCATCCGGAGCGGCTGTACGCCGCCATGCTGGAGCTGGCCGGCGAGCTGGCCAGCTTCACCGGCCGGGACAAGCGGCCGGTCGCCTTCCCGCCCTATCGCCATGACGACCTGCAGCGCTGCTTCCAGGCGGTGATGATCGAGCTGCGCCAGTCGCTGTCGGCGGTGCTGGAGCAGAGCGCCATCCCGATCCCGCTGGAGGAGCGGCGCTACGGCATCCGGGTGGCGCCGATCGCCGACCGGTCGCTGCTGGACCAGGCTGCCTTCATCCTGGCGGTGCGCGCCGACGCCTCGGCCGACGCCCTGCGCCGCCACTTCCCGTCGCAGATCAAGATCGGGCCGGTCGAGCAGATCCGGAACCTGGTGAACGCGGCCCTGCCCGGCATCACCATCCGCCCGCTTCCGGTGGCGCCGCGGCAGCTGCCCTACCATCCCGGCGTGATCTATTTCGAGATGGACCGCACCGGCCGGTTCTGGGAGGAGCTGAAATCCTCCGGCGGCATGGCCGTGCACGTCGCCGGCGAGTTCCCGAACCTGCAGCTGGAGTGCTGGGCGATCAAGGCCCCCAAGGATAGCCGATGGCCGAAGACGATCCCTTCGCCGACCCGAAGGACGGTGACCGCACCGTCATCCGCCCCCGCCCCGGCGGGGTCCGGCCCGCCGCCGTGGTCGGGGAAGGACAGGAGGGCGACGGCACCATCGCGCCGCGCGTCGTCGCCCCCCGGTCGCGCCTGGCCGCCGGCCTGCCGGACGGCCCGGCCGGCGTGGTGCCGCTGGCGCCGACCGGCCTTGAACGCCGTCACCCAGGCCGCCGCCCCGCTGCTGGCCCTGGCCCGTGCGGCTGAAGTAACCGGGCGGTGCATCGCGACGTGCCGCTGCTGCGCGAGCGCGTGGTCGCCGAGATCCGCAGCTTCGAGCGCACCGCCCTGGCGGCCGGCGCCTCGGCCGAGGCAATCCGCGCCGCCCGCTACGGCCTGTGCGCCACGATCGACGACCTGGTGCTGAACACGCCCTGGGGCAGCCAGAGCCTGTGGACCAAGCAGTCCATGGTCTCGACCTTCTACAACGAGACCTGGGGCGGCGAGCGCTTCTTCGACATCCTCGACCACCTGATGAAGGATCCCGAGCGGACGCTGGAGATCCTCGAGCTGTACTATGTCTGCCTGTCGCTCGGCTTCGAGGGCCGCTACCGCGTCGATGCGCGGGGCCCGGCGAAGCTGGCGGAGATCCGGGATTCGCTGTACCGCGCCATCCGCCGCCTGCGCGGGGAACGCGAGGCCGCCCTGTCGCCGCACTGGAAGGGCGTGGTGGCCGAGCGGCGCGCCCTCGGCCGCATCGTCCCGCTCTGGGTCATCGGGGCCGCGACCGGCGCCGTCCTGGTCGCCGCCTTCTTCACCTTCCGCTGGTTCCTCGACGCCGCGCTGGACCCGGCCATGGCCGCGGCCGCCCAAGCCCCGCCGCAGGGCCCGGTGGTGATCGAGCGGACGACCCCGGTCGAGCCGCCGGCCCCGCCCCCGCCGCCGAAGGTGGTGGTCGAGAGCTCGGGCGTCCGCCTGAAGAAGTTCCTGGAGCCCGAGATCAAGGAGGGGCTGGTCACGGTGACCGAGGACCAGCAGTCGGTCCGGGTCCGGATCAACGGCAGCGACCTGTTCGCCTCGGCCAGCGACGCGGTGACCCCGAAGCGCCTGTCGATCCTGAACCGCATCGGCGAGGCGCTGAAGACCGAGCCCGGCCAGGTGGTGATCGAGGGCCACACCGACAGCCAGAAGATCCGGAGCGCGCGCTTCGGCTCGAACATCGAGCTGTCGCTGGCCCGGGCCAACAGCGTGAAGGGGATCTTCGAGAAGATCGTCGGCACCGGCCGCTTCTCCGTCGAGGCGAAGGGCGACAGCGAGCCGCTGGTGACGCCGGACAACACGCCCGAGGCGCGCGCGCAGAACCGCCGCGTCGAGGTCATCCTGATCAAGCCGACCGGCGGCGGCTGACGCCCGGGCGAACGACGAGAGCCGATGCGCAAGATCCTCTCCATCCTGACGGCACGCTGGTTCGTCACCCTGATCGGGGTGCTGCTGCTGGCCGCCATTCTGTGGTTCGTCGGGCCGCTCTTCGCCTTCGACGACGTCCGGCCGCTCGAGAGCGAGCTGGTGCGCGTGGCCGTGATCGCGGCGCTGCTGGTGATCTGGGCCTTCGCCGTCGCCTGGTCGATCGTGCGCAGCCGCAACGCCAATGCCCGGCTGGTCGACGACATGGCGCAGGAAGCCGCCAGCCCCGGCGAGGCGGCGGAGGAGGAGATCGAGACCATCCGCGGCCGGCTGACCGAGGCGCTGGCGGTCCTGAAGAACACGCGGCTGGGCAAGAAGGGCGGCCGCCGCTGGCTGTACGAGCTGCCCTGGTACATCCTGATCGGGCCGCCCGGCGCCGGCAAGACCACGGCGCTGGTGAACTCCGGCGTCGACTTCCCGCTGGCCGAGCGCACCGGCCAGGGCCGCGACGCCATCCGCGGCATCGGCGGCACCCGGAACTGCGACTGGTGGTTCACCAACGAGGCGGTGCTGATCGACACCGCCGGCCGCTATACCACCCAGGACAGCCACGCCGCCCGCGACGCCGCCGCCTGGAAGGGCTTCCTCGGCCTGCTCAAGCGCAATCGGCCGCGGCAGCCGATCAACGGCGCGCTGATCTGCGTCAGCATCTCCGACCTCGCGATCATGCCGGAGGCCGAGCGGTCGGGCCATGCCCGCGCCGTGCGGCAGCGGCTGCAGGAGCTGAGCGACGAGCTGGGCGTCCGCTTCCCGGTCTATGTGCTGTTCACCAAGGCCGACCTGCTGGCCGGCTTCAGCGAGTTCTTCGACGACCTGGACCGCGAGGCGCGCGAGCAGGTCTGGGGCATCAGCTTCGCCTTCGACGAGGGCAAGGGCGAGCAGGGCGCGGTCACCGGGTTCCTGAAGGAATTCGACCGGCTGGTGGACCGGCTGAACGAGCGGGTGGTCACCCGGCTGCACCAGGAGCCGGACATCCGCAACCGCAGCCTGATCTACGGCTTCCCGGCCCAGGTCGCGTCGCTGCGCGAGCCGCTGGACGAGTTCCTGGCCGAGGCGTTCCGGCCCAGCCGCTACGACAGCCGCCCGCTGCTGCGCGGCGCCTACCTGACCAGCGGCACGCAGGAGGGCACGCCGTTCGATCGGCTGATGGGCGCCATGGCCCAGTCCTTCGGGCTGGACCGGCAGCAGATGGCCCCGCCCCAGGGCCGCGGCCGCAGCTATTTCCTGACCGACCTGCTGCGGCGGGTGGTCTTCGCCGAGGCGCATATCGTCTCGACCAACCCGAAGGTGGAGCGGCGGCTGCGCTGGGTGCGCTGGGGCGCGACCACGGCGGCCCTGCTGGTGCTGGCCGGCGGCCTGTCGGCCTGGACCGTCAGCTATCTCGGCAACCGCGACCTGATCGCCTCCGTCCAGTCCGGCCTGAACGACTACGGCGCCAGGCTGGGCGACGCGGTCGGGCCGGTGCGCAACGCCGACCTGGCGACCGTCCTGCCGGCGCTGGACCTGCTGCGCGCGATGCCGACCGGCTATGACCGGCGGAACGACGACGTGCCGGTCGCGATGCAGTTCGGCCTGTATCAAGGCGACGTGCTGTCCCAGGGCACCATCCCGGCCTATCGCCGCGCCCTGAACACGCTGCTGCTGCCGCGGCTGGTGGTGCGGCTGGAGGACATCCTGCGCGGGGTCAAGGCGCCGTCGAACCTGGCCTATGTCGCGCTCAAATCGTACCTGATGCTGGGCGGCCGGGCGCCGGAGATCGACCGCGAGACCATCCTGGCCTGGCTCAAGGTCGACCTGGACCAGCGCTATCCCGGCGCCGACAACGCGCCGCACCGCCAGGCAATCCTCGACCACACCGCGGCCCTGCTGGAGCGGCCGATCACCGTGGTCGGCATCGACGGCAAGCTGGTCGACCAGGCCCGCCGCATCCTGGGCGCTACGCCGCCGGCGGAGAGCGCGTACAAGATGCTGCTGGACGACCCGGCGGTGAAGGCGCTGCCGGACTGGACCATCGCCGCCAATGGCGGGCCCGAGGCCGGCCGGGTGCTGACCCGCCCCTCCGGCAAGGGCCTGGGCGAAGGCCTGCCGGGGATCTACACCTATCGCGGCTTCCACGAGACCGTGCTGGCCGGCCTGGAGCACGCGGCCCGGATGGTGGCGTCCGAGCGCTGGGTGGTGGATCCCCAGGCGCCGCCGGGCGACCCGGACGACGCGACCATCGCCAAGGTCGCCGGCGACGCGCTGCAGCTCTACTACAACGACTACATCTCCGCCTGGAACGGCCTGCTGGCCGACGTCCAGATCGTACCGTTCCAGAGCCA
>NZ_JANX01000369.1 GCF_000767795.1 Inquilinus limosus MP06
ATCGCGGAGTGGACCGCCTCGGTCGACCGCGCCACCGCCGCCAGCAACGCCCCCCTGCCTCCGACGCCCAGGTGCTGGGCGCGGTCAACCGCGCGGCCGGGCGCGGCGCCGTCGTGGTCTGCGCCGCCGGCGGCCTGCCGGGCGAGCTGCACAAGCTGTGGCGCACCGACGCGCCGGGCGGCTACCACCTGGAATACGGCTATTCCTGCATGGGCTACGAGATCGCCGGCGGCCTCGGCGTCAAGCTGGCCCGGCCGGACCGCGAGGTCTATGTGCTGGTCGGCGACGGCAGCTACATGATGATGAACTCCGAGATCGCGACCGCGGTGCAGCAGGGCGTCAAGCTCACCATCGTCGTGCTCGACAACCGCGGCTTCGGCTGCATCAACCGGCTGCAGAACGCCACCGGCGGCGCCTCCTTCAACAACCTGTTCCGCGACATCGAAGGCGCCCAGCCGATCGACTTCGCCGCCCATGCCGCCAGCATGGGCGCGGCGTCGGAGAAGGTGGCCGGCATCGCCGAGCTGGAGGGCGCCCTGCTGCGCGCCAAGGCGACCGACCAGACCAGCGTCATCGTCATCGACACCGACCCGGTGGTGACGACCGAGGCCGGCGGCGCCTGGTGGGACGTGGCCGTCCCCGAGGTCTCCGACCGCGACCCGGTGCGCCGGGCCCGCGCCGGCTACGAGCAGCAGCTGGCCGGCCATCCCGTCACCGGCGCTCCAACTGACGTTCGATGAAACCTTCCCCTTTCCTGTCGTCGCCGGGCTTGACCCGGCGATCCAGGGGCCACCGGGAGCCGCCCCTGCCGTCCTGGATGCCCGGATCAAGCCCGGGCATGACAGTGAAGGGGGCCTGGGCTGCCTCCCATACGACCAATCACCCTCTGACGAGACCGCCGCGATGACCGTCACCCTCGGCACCAACCCGATCGCCTGGAGCAACGACGACCTGCCGGAGCTGGGCGGCGAGACGCCGCTCGAGACCTGCCTGTTCGAGGCGCGCGAGGCCGGCTTCACCGGCATCGAGCTGGGCAACAAGTTTCCGCGCCAGGCCGACGCCCTGCGGCCGATCCTGGAGTCGCACCGCCTGTCCCTGATCTCGGGCTGGTACAGCGCCAACCTGCTCGACCGCTCGGTCGAGGAGGAGACCGCGGCGATGGAGCCGCATCTGGCCCTGCTCGCCGCGCTCGGCTGCAAGGTCATGGTGTTCTGCGACACCTCCGGCGCGGTGCATGGCGACCGCGGCACGCCGCTGACGCAGCGCCCGACCCTGCCCGAGGATACGTGGCCGGAATTCGGCCGCAAGCTCACGGCAGTCGGCGATCACATGGCGAAGCGCGGCGTGCGGCTGGCCTATCACCACCACATGGGCACGCTGGTGCAGAGCGAGGCCGAGGTCGATCTCCTGATGCAGCACACCGGCCTGTCGGTCGGGCTGCTGCTCGATTCCGGCCACATGACCGTGGCCGGCGGCGACCCGGCGGCGCTGGCCAAACGCTATGCCAGCCGCATCAACCACGTCCATGCCAAGGACGTCCGCCGCGACGTGCTGCAGAAGGTCCGCGACGAGGATTGGAGCTTCCTCGACGGCGTCATCGGCGGGCTGTTCACCGTGCCGGGCGACGGCATGGTCGATTTCCCGCGCATCTTCGACGCGCTGCCGAAGAGCTACAGCGGCTGGATGGTGGTGGAAGCCGAGCAGGACCCGGCCAAGGCGCATCCGCTGACCTATGCCCGGCTGGGCTACCGCAACCTGTGGAAGTTCGCGACCGGCGCCGGCTTCGAGGTGAAGAGCTGACGTCCGCGCCCGTCAACACACTGTTTATGCAGATTTCTCCATCCGGGCGAAGCGGTTGATGTCATAGTGTCGCATCGAATCAACTCACCCGGATGGTGAAATGTCGGCCTTTTCTTCTTTCTTCGCTTTCTTCGCCCGCATCTTCCTCGCCGTCCTGTTCGTCGTCTCCGGCTGGGGCAAGCTGACCGGCTTCGAAGGCACGGTTGGCTATGTCGCCTCCAACGGCCTGCCGGTGCCGCAGCTCTTCGCCGCGCTGACCATCCTGGTCGAGCTCGGCGGCGGCATCCTCCTGATCCTCGGCCTGTTCTCGCGCCTGGCCGCCTTCATCATGGCCGGCTTCACCCTGCTGACCATCGTTGTCGTCCATCACTTCTGGACCATGGCCGATGCCGAGATGCAGATGAACCAGCTGATGGCGATGAAGAACCTCGCCATCGCCGGCGGCCTCCTGATGGTCACCGCCTTCGGCCCCGGCGCCTGGGCGATCGGCCCCGGCCGCGACTGAACGAGATCGCAGCGCTGACGTGAAGACGGCGGGCCTCGGCCCGCCGTTTTCGTTCGGCTCAGCGGTGCTTGAACCGAGCCGGCCGCTTCTCGGCGAAGGCCGCCATGCCCTCGCGCCGGTCCTCGGTGGCGAAGGTGGCGTGGAACAGCCGCCGCTCGAACAGGATGCCTTCGGCCAGCGGCGTCTCGTCGGCGCGGTGCACCGCCTCCTTCGCCATCATCGTGATCGGCAGCGAATAGCCGGCGATCGTCTCCGCCGCCTTCACCGCCTCCGCCAGCAGCTCGGCCGCCGGCACGACGCGGGCGACGAGGCCCGACCGCTCGGCCTCCGCCGCATCCATCATCCGGCCGGTCAGCACCAGGTCCATCGCCTTGGACCGGCCGATCAGCTTGGTCAGGCGCTGGGTGCCGCCGGAGCCGGGGATGGTGCCCAGCTTGATCTCCGGCTGGCCGAACTTCGCCGTGTCGGCGGCGATGATGAAGTCGCACATCATCGCGATCTCGCAGCCGCCGCCGAGGGCATAGCCGGCCACCGCGGCGATGATCGGCTTGCGCAGCTTGACGATGCAGGTCCAGTTCTCGATCAGGTTGCCGCGATAGGCGGCGATGAAGTCCTTCGACGCCATCTCCTTGATGTCGGCGCCGGCGGCGAAGGCCTTCTCCGACCCGGTCAGGACGACGGCGCCGACATCGTCATCGGCGTCGAAGGCCGCCAGGGCCTGGGCGAGGTCCCGGAAGATCGCGTCGTTCAGGGCGTTCAGCGCCTGCGGCCGGTTCAGCGTGATCAGGCCGACCCGGCCCCGGGTCTCGACCAAGATGGTCTCGTAGCTGGCGGTCATGAGGTTTCCTCCGCATCGGGATTGATCGAACGCCCGGTCAGCGCTGGCAGACCGGGCAGAAGAAGGTGCTGCGGCCGGACTGGACCAGGCGCTGCACCGTGCCCCGGCATTTCGGAGTCCGGCACGGCTCGCCCTCGCGGTCATAGACCGACCAGGAATGCTGGAAATAGCCGAGCTCGCCATCGACCTGGACATAGTCACGCAGGGATGACCCGCCCGCCTCGATGGCGCGCTGCAGCACGGCCTTGATCTCCGGCACCAGCCGCGCCGACCGCACCCCCGCGACCGAGGCGGCGACCCGGCGGGGCGAGATATGCGCCGCCCACAGCGCCTCGCAGACATAGATGTTGCCCAGGCCGGCGACCACGCGCTGGTCCAGGAGCGCCGCTTTGATCGGCGTGATCTTGCGCGCCAGCGCCTGGTCGAGATAGGCGGCGTCGAACTCGTCCGACAGCGGCTCCGGCCCCAGCGCCTCCAGCGCCTTGTGGGCGTGCAGTGCGTTCTGGCTGACTAGGTCCATCATGCCGAAGCGGCGGGTGTCGTTGAAGGTGACGACCGACCCGGCCTCGGTCTCGAACACCACATGGTCGTGCGGGCTGACGATCTCCGGCCGGCCCTGGCTGACCATCATCCGGCCGGACATGCCGAGATGGATCAGGAGCACCATGCCGTCGTCGAGATGGATCAGCAGGTATTTGGCGCGGCGGTCGAGCCGGACGATCCGGCGGCCGGTCAGCCGCTCGGCCATGCGCTCGGGCAGCGGGAAGCGCAGGTCGGGGCGGCGCTGTTCGACGCGGGCCAGGCGCTGGCCTTCCAGGACGGGCACCAGGCCGCGGCGAACGGTCTCGACTTCGGGAAGCTCGGGCATGGCCGGCACACTGGCACGACCCGGCGCCGGACGCTATGGTCCCGGCCATGAGCGACGCGCCCCACAATCCCGAGTCCCGTTGGTTCGGCGACACCGAGGTCGACCCGACGGAGAAGACCCACCGCGTCCACGGCGTGTTCACCAGCGTGGCCCGGCGCTACGACCTGATGAACGACCTGATGAGCGGCGGCGTCCACCGACTGTGGAAGGCCCAGCTCATCGCGGCCATCCGGCCCCGCCCGGGCGAAGTGCTGCTGGACGTGGCCGGCGGCACCGGCGACATCGCCTTCCGCTTCCTCGACCGCGCCGGCCCGACGGGCCGCGCCATCATCTGCGACCTGACCGAAGGCATGGTCGCGGTCGGCCGCGACCGGGCGATCGATCGCGGCCGCGTCGGCCCGATCCTGCACATGGTCGGCAACGCCGAATCGCTGCCGGTCGCCGACCGGTCGGTCGACGTCTACACCATCTCCTTCGGCCTCAGGAACGTGACCCGGATCGACGACGCGCTGCGCGAGGCGCGGCGGGTGCTGAAGCCGGGCGGGCGCTTCTTCTGCCTCGAGTTCAGCAAGGTGGTGCTGCCGGGCCTGGACCGCGCCTACGACCTCTATTCCCGCGCGGTGATCCCGCGCATGGGCAAGGTGGTGGCCAAGGACGAGGACAGCTACCGCTATCTGGTCGAGAGCATCCGCCGCTTCCCCGACCAGCCGAGCCTGGCCGAGCGAATCGAGGCCGCGGGGCTGGAGCGGGTGCGCTGGACCAATCTGTCGGCCGGCATCGCCGCGATCCACACGGGCTGGCGGATCTGAGGCTTTCGAGGGGCCGCAACGTTGAATGTATAGGGGATTGCGCATAGACTTGGCATCTATATGCGCATCGTGTGGATGAAATGATGCTCGTCCGTTACCGGGAAGACGCCCCGAAGAAGCCCGTCAACTGCAGCATGAACAGCGACCTCGTGGCCCGGGCGAAGGCCATGGGGATCAATGTCTCGGCCGCGGCCGAAGCCGGCCTCCTCACCGCCGTCGAACAGGCCGAACGCCGGCGGATTCAGGAGGAGACCGATGCTTTGATGAGGTTCTGGAACGATCACGAGGCTCGATTCGGATCGCCTGCCGACGAGTATTGCGAGATCTGAAGCGTCGATGGCGCAATTCGACGTGCATCGGAATCTTGGAACGACGAGGGCCGAATTTCCTTACTTCGTCGTCCTGCAGTCGAGTTTGTTCCAGGAATCTCGGAGGCGCGTGGTCATCCCGCTGACCCGCGCTATTTCCAGGCTTCCGCAGGGTGAACGGTTGAATCCAGTGTTCGAGATCGAGGGGGAATCCTTCTCCCTGATGACTTTGGCCACTCTCAGCCTTCCGAAAGATCGTCTGGGCCGCTGGTCACCAACCTCACCGCCGAGAGCGACGCCATCATCGCCGCGATCGACTGGATGATGAACCGAGGCTTTGGGTAGGATTTCACGGCCGCCGTCGCGCATTTCGTCGCAAGCGGCGATCGTAGGGCTTGCCGAATCCGGCTGAGCGCCCTAAAGAACATTCATGCGATGTAGTTCGCCTCCGCCGTCCCCGAGGACCTGCCGTGACGCTGACGCTGCGTGACCGCCGCATCCTGCTGGTCATCGCGGGCGGCATCGCCGCCTACAAATCGCTGGACCTGATCCGGCGCCTGCGCGAGCGGGGCGCCCGGGTGCGCTGCATCCTGACCCAGGCGGCGACCGAATTCGTCACGCCCCTCGCCGTCTCCGCCCTCACCGAGGACAAGGTCTATCGCGAGCTGTTCTCGCTGACCGACGAATCGGAGATGGGCCATATCCGCCTGTCGCGCGACGCCGACCTGCTGGTGGTGGCCCCGGCCACCGCCAACATCCTGGCGCGGATGGCCGCCGGCCTGGCCGACGACCTGGCCACCACCGCCCTGCTCGCCACCGACAAGCCGGTGCTGGTGGCGCCGGCGATGAACGTCCGGATGTGGGACCACCCGGCGACGCGAGACAACCTGGCGCTGCTGCAGCGGCGCGGCGTGCGCGTGGTCGGGCCGAATCCCGGCGAGATGGCCTGCGGCGAATACGGCCCCGGCCGGATGTCCGAGCCGTTGGAGATCGTCGCCGCCGTCGAGGCTTACTTCGAAGAGTTCGACCGCTTCGGCACCGCCGGCCCGCTGCACGACCGGCACGTCATCGTCACCAGCGGCCCGACGCATGAGCCGATCGACCCGGTGCGCTACATCGCCAACCGCTCCTCCGGCAAGCAGGGCCACGCCATCGCCGCGGCGCTGCGCCAGGCCGGCGCTC
>NZ_JANX01000370.1 GCF_000767795.1 Inquilinus limosus MP06
GCCACCAGCAGGTGCCGGCCGCCGGGATGGACGCTGGCGTGGCACGGAATCGTGCCGCCGGAGCCGACGGTGTTCAGCGCGGTCAGCGCGCCGCTGTCCCGGTCGACCCGATAGGCGGTGCAGGCGCCCTGCGCCGCGCCCCCGAAGTCGTCGATCTCGTTGACGGCATAGGCGTGCCGCCCGTCCGGCGCGAAGGTCAGCCAGGACGGGCTGGGCCCGGCGACGGTCGACAGCACCTCCAGCCGGCCGGATTCCGGCTCCAGCCGGCACAGGGTGATGCCCTCGCCGTTGCCGGATGCGCCGGTGTAGCTGCAGACATGGAACAGCATGGCCTCGCCTCCCTTTTTGTCGGTTGGCCCACCCGATAGCATCCGTGTCGCGCATTGTCAGCGCCGCCGCGCACGGCTATCACCCGCCATCCGCCGCCACAGCCCGGAGGTCCCCGATGGCCGACACCCCGCCCGACCGCCTGTCGGTCAATCCGAACAGCCCGCATTTCGACGAGGCCGCGCTGCGCCGCGGCGTCGGCATCCGCTTCAACGGCACCGAGCGCACCAATGTCGAGGAATACTGCGTCAGCGAGGGCTGGGTCCTGCTGTCGATGGGCAAGGCGCTGGACCGCCGCGGCAACCCGCTGACGGTGAAGAAGACCGGCACGGTGGAGCCGTATTTCCGGGACGACGACGCCGAGGCCTGATCCGGCCCGGCCGGAACATCGGCCGCCCGTCCGGCATTGAATCCTGCGGGATCCGTGGAGCTGCCGGATGGATCGCTCGCCGACATCGCCGAAGCTGGCGCTGGCCGCCGTGCTCGGCACCGCGGTCTATCTCGGCCTGGCCGTGCTCGGCTGGGGCGGGGTCGCCGCCTTCTTCGCCCATCCGGCCCGCATCGCCCTGGTCGTGGTCACCGTGGTGCTGACGGTCGCGAGCCTGTTCACCGGCGGCAATCTCAGCGGCGGCGAGCGCGAGGACCGCGGCAACCGCTGGGTGCTGGCGGCCTTCACCGGGCTCGGGCTGCTCGCCGCCTATGTCCCGGCCTGGACCGACCGGATGGAGGTCTGGACGCTGGACGGCGACGTCCTGCGTTGGCTCGGCGTCGCCCTGTTCACCGGCGGCGGGCTGGTGCGGCTCTGGCCGGTCTTCGTGCTCGGCCGGCGGTTCAGCGGGCTGGTGGCGATCCAGCCCGGCCACCGGCTGGTCACCGGCGGGATCTACGGCGTGATCCGCCATCCCAGCTATCTCGGTCTGATGATCGGCGCGCTGGGCTGGGCGCTGGCCTTCCGCTCCGTCCCCGGCGTGGTGCTGGCGCTGCTGAACCTGGTGCCGCTGATCGCCCGCATCCGGGCCGAGGAGCGGCTGCTGGCCGACCAGTTCGGAGCGGAGTACGAGGCCTACCGCCGGCGCACCTGGCGCATGGTGCCGGGGATCTACTAGGCCGCCGCCTGCGCCGTGCCGGCGATCAGGCGGCCGAGGCCGCCGATGCCCTCCTCGATCGCCTCCGGCCCGGCCAGGGAGAAGGAGAGGCGCAGCGTGTTGCCCAGCGTGCCGTCGGCGTGGAAGGCGCGGCCGGGGACGAAGGCGACGCCCTGCTCCACCGCCCGGGCCAGCAGCTCGGCGCCGTCGAGATGCTCGGGCAGGGTCACCCAGATGAACATGCCGCCCTGCGGCCGGGTCCAGCTCACCCCCGCCGGCATGTGGCGGTCGAGCGCCGCCAGCATGCGGTCGCGCCGGTCGCGATAGGCGGCGCGGATCTTCGCCACCTGGGCCGGATAGGCGTGCTCGGCCGCGTGGTGCATCACCATCTGGTTGATGGTCGGCGTGTGCAGGTCGGCCGCCTGCTTGGTCAGCACCAGCTTCTGCACCACGCCGCGGGCAGCGCAGATCCAGCCGATGCGCAGCCCCGGCGCCAGGGTCTTCGAGAAGCTGCCGCAATGGATCACGCGGCTGCGGTCGATGCCGCCCTTGGCCGCCACGTCCAGCGCCTGCAGCGGCGGCACATCCTCGCCGTCATAGCGCAGCGCCTGGTAGGCCGAATCCTCGACCAAAGGGATGTCCAGCTCGTCCGCCAGCGCCCGGGCGCGCTCCCGGGCCGCCCGGCTCAGCGTCTCGCCCGAGGGGTTGGCGAAATCCGGCGTCACATAGGCCAGCCGCACCCGGCTGCCGGCCGCCGCGGCCGACGCGCGGTAGGCCTCGGGCGTGGCATTGCCGTGCTCCGGCTCCAGCCGGTCGTAGCGCGGCTCATAGGGGTTGAAGGCCTGCAGCGCGCCGAGATAGGTCGGCCAGCCCACCAGCGCCGTGTCGCCGGGCGACAGGAACAGCTTGCCGAGATAGTCCAGACCCTGCTGCGATCCCGAGGTGATGACGATGTTGTCGGCATCGCAGGGCACGCCGATCGATCCCATGTGCCGGGCGATCCACTGGCGCAGCGGGGCATAGCCCTCGCTGACCGAATACTGCAGCGCGGTGTCGCCGGCGGCCAGCGCGGCCTCGTAGCCGGCGCGGATGGTCTCGGCCGGGAACAGCGCCGGGTCGGGGATGCCGCCGGCGAAGGAGATCACGCCCGGCCGGTCCAGCAGCTTCAGCAGCTCGCGGATCTCGGAAGCGCGCATGCGGCCGGCGCGGGCGGCGTAATGGGTCTCGCCGATGGTCATCGGTCTGGTCCTGTCTTCCTGGGCGCGGCGTCTGTCCCGGCGCCGTTCCCCGACCGAACCATGGCGGGCCGATTTATGTCAATGAGACTGACCTATCTCATGACAGAGTTGCGCCGGATGCGGATCTGAAGACATTTTGTTTCGATCCGCATCCGGGAGGCAGAGAGTGGCCTCAGCACGCCTTGCGCAAGGCCAGGGATGGCGCCGGCGCGGGCACCGAGGAACGGCGCGGGGCGGCCGGCTTCGAGGGCTGGGGGGCCGGGTGCGCGGCTTCCTCCTCGGCGGCGGCGAAGGCCTCCAGCTCCGCCGCCACCGACGGCGGCAGGTGCCCGAAGCGCCCGCCCAGGCGGATCTGCATCAGATGGGCGACCAGCGGGAATCCGGTCATGAGGGACATGACGGCCTCCTTTGAATCGATTTTTTGAATCGATTCATAATCCCGCTCTCCGGATCCGTCGTCAAGGAATTTTTGAATCGGTTCAAGAACGGCGCTAGGCTGCCCGCATGCCCGAGGACGCCCCGCCCGACAAGCCCGACGCCCCGAAGCCCAGGGCCCGCCTGCGCGACATCGCCGTTGCGGCGGGGGTGGCGCAGGGCACCGTCTCCAACGTCTTCAACCACCCCGAGCGGGTCAGCGAGGCGATACGCGCCAAGGTCATGGAGGCGGCCGAGGCGCTGGGCTACCAGGGCCCCGATCCCCTGGCCCGGATGCTGCGCACCGGCCAGATCGGCACGGTCGCGGTGATGATCCCGGAGGGGCTGGGCTACGCCTTCGGCGACCCGGCGGCGCTGGCGCTGATCCAGGGCGTCGCCGCGGTGTGCGACGAGACCGGGCGCGGCATCTCGGTCTACGCCGCCGCGAATGTCGAGGCGGCGCGCAAGGCCCTCGGCTCGGCCGCGGTCGACGGCTTCATCATGTACTGCATGGAGGAGGAGCCGGGCGTCCTCGACATCATCCGCAGCCGCGGCCTGCCGGTGGTGACGGTCGACCAGCCGCTGGTCGCGGGCTGCCGCACCGTCACCGTGGCCGACCGCAGCGGCGCGGCGGCGGCGGCGCGGCACCTGCTCGGCCTCGGCCACCGCCGCATCGGCGTGCTGTCGATGGAGCTGATGCCGGATCAGCGCGAGGGCGCGGTGTCGGCCCGGCGCATCCGCGACTCGATCTACGCCGCCTGCCGGGAGCGGCTCCACGGCTATCTCGAGGTGCTGGCCGGGGCCGGCATCCCGGCCGGGCAGGTGGCGATCGAGGAATGCCTGTTCGAGGCGGAGTCGATCGACCGCAGCATGCCCCGGCTGATGCGGCGGCAGGCGGGCCTGACCGCGATCCTGGCCACCTGCGACCGGCTGGCGCTGTGGGCCATGGACTGGCTGGCGCGGCAGGGCCTGTCGGTGCCCGGCGACGTCTCGGTGATCGGCTTCGACGACATCGCCGCGGCCGCGACCTCCCGGCCGCCGCTGACCACGATCCGCCAGCCGCTGGTCGAGAAGGGGCGTGCGGCGGCGGAGCTGCTGATCGACCCGCGCGGCCGCGAGGAGATCCATTTCGGCACCGAGCTGGTGCTGCGCGGGTCGACCGGCCCGGCGCGGGGCTGACCGGCCCGTCCGGGCCGCGACCGGAACGAATCCCGCCGGGGCGGGTTTCTCTCGCCGCCCGCGCGCCGTCGCCGGACGCGGGATCCCGAAGGGTGGAGATGCGTGTCGTGAAGCCGTTCCTTCTCGCCGCGGCCGTCGTGCCGCTGCTCGCCGTGCCCGCCTTCGCCGGCTGCAACGAGGATTTCATGGCCCAGACCAAGGCCATCCCGCCGCTGCAATCCGCGCGCCTGTCCAGCCTGGCGGCGCCGCAGGCGGAGAAATGCGCCGCGCACAAGAAGTTGGTCGACGCCTATGTCAGGCTGGGCGACATCTACAAGACCTGCCAGGCCGAGCTGCGGCTGCGCGATTCCGACCTGCAGGACCACCAGCAGATCGTCGCCGACGAGCAGCAGAGCTACGCCCAGGACTGCGGCGCTTAGCCGGACCGCACATTGTGTTGCCTCTCCCGCTTGCGGGAGAGGCAATCGGAGGAGGATCGGCACTCTGCCGTCCCTCGGCAGGAACGCAGAAGCGTGACTTGTCTTGAAGCGATCAGCCGCTACGCCCCCACCAGGGCCGGCAGCGCCGCCAGGGTCGCGACCACGCGGTCGGGCGCGCCGGGCAGGCGCTCCGGCCGCTGCCCGGCGCGGTTACACCACACCACCTGCATGCCGAAGGCCGAGGCACCATAGGCGTCCCAGCCATTCGAGGACTGGAACGATATCGCCCGCGCCGGCAGGCCCAGGCTGTCGAGCGCCAGCTGATAGACGCGCGCATCCGGCTTGTAGACCCCGGCCTGCTCCACCGACAGCAGCGCGTCGAACGCGCTCCGCAGCCCGGCCCCGGCGACCAGCGCCTCGAGCATCCGCGGCGTGCCGTTGGACAGGATTGCCGTCCTCAGCCCGGCGGCGCGCAGCCGGCGCAGCACCTCCGGCACCTCGGGATAAGGCTCCAGCGTCAGGTACAGCTCCATCAGCCGGTCCCGCAGGCCGGGCCGGTCGATCCCGAGCGTCTCCAGCGCGAAATCCAGCGCGTCGCCGGTGACCTGCCAGAAATCGGCGTGGCGGCCCTGCACCGCCCGCAGCCAGGTATAGGCCAGCTGCTTCTCGCGCCACAGCGCCGCCAGCGGGCCGGCTTTGTCGCCGATCTCGCCGGCCAGGCGCCGGGCGGCCGACGCGGTGTCGAACAGCGTGCCATAGGCGTCGAAGACGCAGGCCTTCACCCCGGCCAGCGGCGTGTCGTCCATGATCAGGCTCCCTGCGGGGCTTCAGTTTCGGCGGAGGTGGACGGCCGCCGCTCCGCCCAGGTCAGGATGGCGTCCAGGGCCGGGCACAGCGCCTGGCCCCAATCGGTCAGCGCGTACTCCACCTTGGGCGGCACCTGGTGGTGGACGATGCGGCGGACGATGCCGTCGGCCTCCATCTGCCGCAGCTGCTGGATCAGCATCTTCTGCGAGATCGCCGGGATCGCCCGCTCCAGCTCCGAGAAGCGCAGCAGCTTGCCGCCGAACAGGTGGAACAGGATCACCAGCTTCCACCGGCCCTCCAGCACCTTCAGCGCCTGCTCCACGCCGGCGGCGGCGGAGCCCGGGGTGTAGGCCAGTCGCTCACCTACGGGTGAGTACCTTACTTTTCCGTGCGTACTTGCCATCGAGAAATCCTATTCCCATCCTCGGCCTCACGCAACCCGAGCCGAGGATCCGCCATGACGATCATGCTTCCCGACCCGATCGCCGCCTATGTCGCCGCCGACAATGCCGGGGACGACGCGGCGCTGGCCGCCTGCTTCGCCGCCGACGCGGTGGTCCGCGACGAGGGCCGCACCATCCGCGGCGTGGACGCCATCCTGGTCTGGAAGGCCGAGGCGAAGCGGAAATACCAGTATGCGGTCGAGCCGGTCGCCGTGGCCGAGA
Organism: Inquilinus limosus MP06; assembly: GCF_000767795.1. Taxonomy (GTDB): domain Bacteria; phylum Pseudomonadota; class Alphaproteobacteria; order DSM-16000; family Inquilinaceae; genus Inquilinus; species Inquilinus limosus_E. The sequence continues at coordinate 6,135 of NZ_JANX01000370.1, forward strand.
CGGAGGGTGGCGCGGTCCTGACCGGCCGGGTCTCGGGCCGGTTCCCCGGCAGCCCGGTCGAGCTGCGTTATCTCTTCGGGCTCAGGGATGGCCGCATCGCGACGCTGGAGATCCACGGATGACCGGGCAGCCCGCCTTCCCGGCCGATCCGCGCGAGCTCGCGGGCAAGCGC
>NZ_JANX01000371.1 GCF_000767795.1 Inquilinus limosus MP06
GGCGTCCCCGCCCTGCTGGTTGCCGTGCCCTGCGCCGGCCTCGCGGTCGGCGCGGTCAGCGGCGCCATCATCGTCGCCGGGCGGCTGCAGCCCTTCATCGTCACCCTGGCGATGATGGTCGGCATGCTGGGCCTGTCGCGCCTGACCGCGGGCCAGGACAGCGCCGTGCTGCCGGTCTATGCCGGCACCAACGCCACCGAGGATATCGAGCTGCTGCGCAGCATGCTGTGGGGCGTGCTGCCGGTGCCGGGCCTGTTCTTCCTGGCCGCGGTCGCGGTCTTCGCCGTGCTGCTGCGCCTGACCGTGTTCGGCCGCTACGTTTACGCCATCGGCGGCAATGAGGAGGCGGCGCGCCTGTCCGGCATCCCGGTCGACCGGGTGAAGATCGCCGCCTACGCCTTCTCCGGCATGCTGGCCACCCTGGCCGGCATCCTCTATGTCGCCCAGTACCGCCAGGGCAAGCCGGATGCCGGGGCGGGGCTGGAGCTGGACGCCATCGCCGCGGTGGTGATCGGCGGCACCAGCCTGATGGGCGGCCGCGGCGCCCTGGCCGGCACGCTGGTCGGCGTCCTGATCTTCGGGCTGCTGTCGAACATCCTGCAGCTCCACAACATCAACTCCAACCTGCAGCTGGTGTTCAAGGGGGCGATCATCATCGTCACTGTGCTGCTGCAGGAGCGCAACCTGGCCGATCTGCTGGCGCCGTTCCGCACGGCGCGCACAGCCCGGCGGGACCCCGCCGCCCGGACCGAGGCGACGGGCCAACAAGGATCCTCGCTGATCCATCGGGAAGGAACGCAACCATGAACCGTCGCGATCTTCTGAAATCGACCGCGCTGGCGCTGGGCGCCGGCGTCACCCTGCACCTGCCGGCGGGCTGGACCCCGGCCCGCGCCGCCGACAAGAAGTGGCGCATCGGCTTCTCCCAGGCCACGACGCTGGAACCGTGGCGGGTGCAGTTCAACAAGGACATCAAGGCCGAGGCCGAGAAGCATCCGGAGGTGGAGCTGCTGATCGCCGACGCCGAGGACAAGACCGAGAAGCAGGTGGCCGATGTCGAGAACTTCATCCGGCAGGAGGTCAACGCCCTCTTGATCTCGCCGAAGGAATCGGCCGGGCTGACCGGGGTGGTGGACAAGGCGATCGATGCCAAGATCCCGGTCTTCGTGCTGGACCGCAACGTCGACACCCAGCGCTACACCCAGTTCATCGGCGGCGACAACGTCGTCATCGGCAAGGCGGTCGGCGATTTCGTGGTCAAGGCGCTGGGCGGCCCGGGCAAGGCGGCCGGCAACGTGGTCGAGATCTGGGGCGGCCTGGGCACCCAGCCGGCGCACGACCGGTCGGACGGATTCCATGCCGTCGCCGACAAGGAGACGGGGCTGAAGTTCCTGCTCGACAAGCAGTCGGCCGACTGGAAGCAGAACCTGGCCTACGACATCATGACCACGGCGCTGCGCAACTTCGAGAAGATCGACCTGGTCTACGGCCACAACGACCCGATGGCCTATGGCGCCTATCTCGCCGCCAAGGATGCGGGCCGGGAGAAGGAGATCAAGTTCGTCGGCGTCGACGGCCTGCCGAACGAGGGCGTGGTCTGGGTCAACAAGGGCGAGCTGGCGGCGACCTTCCTGTACCCCACCCCCGGTGCCGAGGGCCTGCGCCAGGCGGTGAAGCTGCTGAAGGGCGAGACGGTCGAGAAGGCCATCGTCCTGCCGACCATGACCATCACCAAAGAGAACGCGCCGGAGATCCTGAAGCAGAACGGGCTGATGTGACCCTGCCGTGTCCCGGGCCGGGCCGCATCGGCCGGCCCGGCCCGGGAACGGCATCGACTCGACCGGGAATGAGCTAAATAAGCTTAAATCTTTATCTGATTTTTGGTTGCGGTTCCCTCAAGACAAAACCGACAATTAACCTTATCTTAAGCATCCCATACTTAGGATTTATTTGACACACGATGCGTTGATCGAAATCGAGGTGTGCCGGCCGCGGATTTCAAAGCCGGCTCGACTGGATCTTCCCAGCCGTCGCTGTTGTCCTCGATCACGAGCGGGACGAACGGCCATGAAACACGGACTCCGCCTGATGGCGTGCCTTCTTCTGGCCGCCTGTGGCAACGTTACCAACTCCACGGTGCCGCTGATCACCGAAGGGCCGCTGACTGCGGTGCCCTGGCCCGGCACGGCCATCCCCGGCATCACGCCGCCGATGCCCCGGGTGGCGGCGGTGCCCGAGCCGTCGCCGCCCGACGCCATCGCCGAGATCGGCGCAGGGCCGGCCTGCGCCTCCGGCCGGCTGACCCCGTCGCAGCGCGCCATCTGCGGGTCGCCGACCGCGCTGTGGCTGGACCGGCAGCTCGACGGCATCCAGGGCTGGAAGATCGCCGGCCCCGCCGCCGTCGGCAGGGCCGAGACCGGCGCCATGCGCACGGCCGTGCGCCGCTGGGTCGAGCAGTGCGGCGCCGACATCGCCTGCATCCAGTCGCGGCAGCTCGGCATGCTGCGCACCCTCACCGCCTCGATCGACGCGGCGCAATGGGGCGGCCGCTACGACGGCCCTTATTGGACCATGTACGTCCTGCCGGCCCAGTATGTCGGCGAGGTCAACGTGTTCCTGACCCTCGACCGCAACGGCCGCGAATGCGCCCTGGCGCTGACCGGCGTCCACCAGGACCTGCATGACCGCTTCCCGCTGCCCGACCTGCGCGACGGGGCGATCGGCGGCAGCGACCGTCTCTATCTCGCCGACCCGGACAATCCCTCGGCCCTGATCCGTTTCACCCGCGTCGGCTCCAAGGTCTGGATCAACCGCGACGGCCGGACCCCGGCGATGGACCGGCAATGCCGGGCCGGGGCGATCTACGGCGAGTACCGCAAGGACGATCCGAAGAAGCCGGTGGTCAGCTATCTCGGCGCGCCGGGGCTCGAGCCGCTGCCGCCGCACATCATGATCCCGGGGGCTTAGACCGGCATGGATGCCGGTTCATCCCGAATCCCGAAAATCGCCCCAAAGAGCTCGGACGGTGATCCGGGATCTTGCTGACAACGACAGGGGGGCTCAGCCATGGCGATCATTCCAGGCACTCCGGGCAACGACATCCTGGACGGGACCGAGGGCGATGACATCATCGCCGGTCTCGCCGGCGACGACACTCTCAGCGGTCTCGACGGCAATGACGTCCTCCGCGGCGGCGCCGGCGCCGACCATCTCGCCGGCGGCGCCGGGCGCGACATAGCCAGCTATTTCGACGCATCGGCCGGGGTGTGGGTCGACCTGTCCGCCAGCCAGGGCTATGCCGGCGATGCCGCGGGCGACATCCTCTCCGGCATCGAGGACATCAACGGCTCCGGCTTCGCCGACGTCCTGGTCGGCGATGCCGCGGCCAATCGTCTCCAAGGCGGAAACGGCAATGATATCCTGGCCGGTGGGGCCGGCAATGATGTCCTCGCCGGTGAGGCCGGCGCCGACCGGCTCATGGGCGACGCCGGCAACGACACTGCCGACTACTCGGCCAGCAATCTCGCAATCATCGTCGACCTGTCCAACGGCACGGCGCTGGGCGGCGTCGCTGCAGGCGATGTCCTGATCGGCATCGAGAATCTGGCGGGCTCCCAAGCCGGCGACAGGCTGACCGGCAATGCCGTCGCGAATGTGCTGCAGGGCCTGAACGGCGCCGACATCCTCGTCGGCGGCGGCGGCGCGGACCGGCTCGACGGCGGCGCCGGCGAGGATACCGTCATCTATCTCGCCAGCGCGTCCGGTGTCACGGTCAACCTGGCCGCCGGCACGGGCAGCGGCGGCGACGCCCAGGGCGATATCCTGGTCTCGATCGAGAATCTCACCGGCAGCCAGTTCAACGACACGCTTGTCGGCGACGCCGGGGACAATGACCTGTTCGGCGAAGGCGGCGACGATGTGCTGCGCGGCGGTGCCGGCGGCGACTATTTCCACGGCGGCTACGGGGGCGGGATCGACACCGTCAGCTACTTCACCAGCGCGGTGGGTGTCTGGGTCACCCTCGCCGGCAGCACCGGCTACGGCGAGGGCGGCGACGCCGAGGGCGACTATATGACGGAGATCGACAACCTCTCCGGCAGCCAGGGCAACGACACGCTCATCGGCCATTTTGGCACCAACACGCTGCAGGGCTGGGCCGGCGACGACGTGCTTCGCGGCGAAGGCGGCGCTGACCGGCTCGACGGCGGCGCCGGCAACGATACCGTCAGCTACTTCGACAGCATTGGTGCGGTCACGGTCGACCTCTCCACCGGCACGGCCACCGGCGGGCATGCCGACGGCAATGTCCTGATCTCGATCGAGAATCTGGCCGGCAGCGATTCGTACGGCGACAGTCTCACCGGAAATGCCGGCGCCAATGCGCTGGACGGCCTGGGCGGCGACGACACCCTCCGCGGCGGCGGCGGCAAGGACACGCTGACCGGGGGCGCGGGGGGCGATGTCTTCGCCTATGGCGCGGTCGGCGACAGCGCGGTCGGTGCCAATGCCGACGTGATCGCCGATTTCAGCCAGGCGCAGGGCGACCGGATCGACCTGTCGGGGATCGACGCCGACACCGGCGCGGCCGGCGACCAGGCCTTCACCTTCATCGGCTCTGGCCTCTACACCCACCATGCCGGCGAGCTGCGCTTCGCCGTCGTCGGCGGACAGAGCATCGTCGCCGGCGACGTCAACGGCGACGGCCAGTCCGACTTCCACATCGTCCTCGGCAGCGCCGTGACCCTTCAGGCCGGCGATTTCGTGCTGTAGCGCGGCTGCACCCCGTCGGCGAAAAGCCCGTCCCGGCGGGCTTCGTCCGCGAGCCGGGCGAGCCGGACGTCAGTCAGCGGGGCGGAGGCCGAGGCGCCATCGGCGGGTGGCGGATCGGTGAAGCGCGTGACTCCAATCCCAATCCGGCTATGACATCCTTCCCGACGGCTGTAGCGAGAAACTCGATATCTGGGAGAGAATCCGATGGCTCATCTCATTGGCACGCCCGGCGGAGATTTCCTGAGCGGGACTCAAGTCAACGATATCCTGGAAGGGCTGGGGGGCAACGACACCCTGTCCGGGGCCGGCGCCGTCGATGTTCTGTACGGCGGCGATGGCAATGACCGGCTGCTGGGCGGCAGCGGCAACGATTATCTGGATGGCGGCGCTGGCGACGACATCATCTACGCCACCGACGTCAATCTCGGAGCATCGCTGGCGGACCGGATCGATGGCGGCGCCGGCCAGGACACCCTTTTTGTCACCCTCGGGTCCAGCGATGGCGGCGGCGTCGTCATGATCACGAACACCGATCCGGGCGGGATCACCCATGCGTCGAACGGCATGCAGTTCAGCAATATCGAGATCTTCAACATCAGGGGCAGCGGCGCATCGGACCGCATCGACGGCGGCAATGGAAACGATGAGATCACGGCCTGGTCGGGCAGCCATGTCTTCGGCCGCGGCGGCGACGACCTGATCAATCTATACCCGACCGGTGACGGCGGGGTGGCGGTGGGGGGCGACGGCAACGATCAGCTCCTGATCATCGACGACCCGGACGCGGTCAACCATGGAGGGCGGCTGCAAGGCGGCAATGGCGACGATTTTCTGTTCGGTGGATTTTACGACACCGGCACCCGGTTCGACGGCGATGCCGGGAACGATACGATCATCGCCGGGCCGGGTCGCGATTACCTCTATGCCGGTGATGGCGACGACGTCCTGTATGGAGACGGCGACGCCTCTCTACCCGAATACCTTCTCACCGGCGGCCCGGACGTTCTGCAGGGCGGGGCCGGCGACGATCAGCTGACCGGGGGCAAGGACAAGGACACGCTGACGGGCGGTACGGGGGCCGACCGGTTTATCTTCCATATCCAGGACAGCCTTCCGGGATCGGCGGGCCGCGATGTGATCACGGATTTCTCCCAGGCGGAAGGGGACAAGATCGATCTCTCGGACTCCTGGTATCGCACCAGTCCCGGCCACTGGGTTGCCACCGAGTTCACCTTTATCGGGATGGGAGCCTTCACAGGAACCGAGCCCAGCCCGGGTCACTACAACGGCCAGGTGAATTATCGCTATCAGGGCGACAGCATCGTGGTGAGCGGCGATGCCAACGGCGACAAGGTGGCGGATTTCGAGATCGTCGTCTTCGGCCATCTGACGCTGACGGCTGACGACTTCCTGCTGTAGCCGGGTCTGCGCGACGGGAGGGTGAGGGAGGCGCCCACAGCCTCTCGGCCGGAGCCTTATCCCGGCGCCGGGCCGCCGCCGGTCGCGGCGACCGCGGCGGCGGCCAG
>NZ_JANX01000372.1 GCF_000767795.1 Inquilinus limosus MP06
CCGGCATCATCGGCTGCGACGCCGGGGCGGCAGCCGCCGGCTGCTGCGGCTTGGCCGCGCCGCCCGGCAGGGTGGTGGTGCTGTAGGTCTGCGGCCGCGCCGCCTGGTTTACCTGCATGTCGATGCCGGTGGCGACGACCGACACCCGTACCCGGCCTTCCATGCTCTCGTCGAAGGTCGAGCCGAAGATGATGTTGGCGTCGGGGTCGACCTCGTCACGGATGCGGTTGGTCGCCTCGTCGACCTCGTACAGGGTCATGTCGAGGCCGCCCGTGATGTTGATCAGGACGCCCTTGGCCCCCTTCATCGAGATGTCGTCGAGCAGCGGGTTCGAGATCGCGGCCTCGGCGGCGCTGATCGAGCGGCGCTCGCCCTCGGCCTCGCCGGTGCCCATCATCGCCTTGCCCATCTCCGCCATCACCGTGCGGATGTCGGCGAAGTCGAGATTGATCAGGCCCGGCTGCACCATCAGGTCGGTGACGCCGCGCACACCCGAATGCAGCACCTCGTCCGCCATCCGGAAGGCGTCCGCGAAGGTCGTCTTCTCGTTGGCGATACGGAACAGGTTCTGGTTCGGGATGATGATCAGGGTGTCGACATATTGCTGCAGCTCCTGCAGCCCCTGCTCGGCCATGCGCATGCGGTGCGCGCCCTCGAAGTGGAAGGGCTTGGTCACCACGCCGACGGTCAGGATGCCCTGCTCGCGCGCCGCGCGGGCGATCACGGGCGCGGCGCCGGTGCCGGTGCCGCCGCCCATGCCGGCGGTGATGAACACCATGTGCGCGCCTTCGAGATGGGCGACGATGTGCTCCATCGCCTCCTCGGCCGAGGCCCGGCCGATATCCGGCCGCGACCCGGCGCCCAGGCCCTGGGTCAGCCCGGCGCCGAGCTGGATCCGCTTCTGCGCCGCGGAGCCCGCCAGGGCCTGCGCGTCGGTGTTGGCCACCACGAACTCGACCCCGGCCAGGTTGGCCCGGATCATGTTGTTGACGGCATTGCCGCCGGCGCCGCCAACGCCAACCACGGTGATCCGCGGCTGGAGGCTGATATCGCCCTGCGGGATGCTGAGATTGATCATGTCGATAGCTCCCCTACTGTCCCCTATTCACCCTGCGACCGCTTCCCACCCGCCTAGTCCGTGCTCCCGGCATCGCCCCGGATGGTCGGGCGTGCCGGGTTGACTGGTCCTGGATCAAAGGTTGTCACGGAACCACCCCCCGATCCGGCTGAAGAAGCCGCCGCCCGAGGCGCCGCTTTCCTCCAGCCCCGGGCCCGAGCCGACCAGGTCGGCGGGCCCCGAAATGGCGTAGGCCAGCAGGCCCGTCGCCGTCGAAAAGCTCGGCCCTGCCGTCGCCTCGGCCAGGCCGTCCAGGCCCAGCGGGCGGCCCATGCGGACCTGCTTGTCCAGCACCAGCTGCGCCAACTCGCGCGCGCCCTGCAGCTGCGAGCCGCCGCCGGTCAGCACCACGCGGCGGCCGAAGGCCTTGTCGAAGCCGCTGGCTTCGAGCCGCGAGCGCACCATCTCGAAGATCTCCTCCATCCGGGGCTGGATGATCCCGGTCAGCAGGCTCTTCGGCACATGGGTCGGCTGGCTGTCCTCCTCCTCGCCGACCTGCGGCACGTCGATCACCTCGCGGTCGTCGGCGACGGACGGCAGGGCCGAGCCGTAGAGGGTCTTCATCCGCTCGGCATGCACCACCGGCGTGGTCAGGCCGCGGGCGATGTCGTTGGTGACATGGGCGCCGCCGACCGGCAGGCAGTCGGCGAAGACCAGCCGGCCCTCGATGAACACCGCCAGCGAGGTGGTGCCGCCGCCCATGTCGATCACGGTGCAGCCCAGCTCGCGCTCGTCCGGCACCAGGCAGGCCAGGCCCGAGGCATAGGGCGACAGCACCACGCTCTCGACCTCGAGATGGGCCCGGTTGACGCAGCTGGTCAGGTTGCGCAGCGCGCCGGTGTTGGCGGTGATCAGGTGCAGGTCGATGCTGAGGGACTCGCCGACCATGCCGCGCGGGTCGCGCACGCCGCGCACCTCGTCGAGGCCGTAGCTGATCGGCACCGCGTGGATCACCTCGGCGTCGGTGGCGACGCTGCCATTGAAGGCGCGGGCGGCGCGGCGCAGGTCGTTGTCGTTCACCTCGCGGCCGCCGACCGGCACCTCGAGCGACAGGCTCTGCGACGCCGGATGGCCGCCGGAGAGGTTGACGATCACCTCGTTGACGGTCTCGCCGGCCATCTGCTCGGCCGCCTGCACCGCGAGCGCGATGGTCTTCTCCGCCGCGTCGAGCTCGACGATGGCGCCGGCGCGCACGCCGCGGCTGGCCTGATGGCCGATGCCGATCACCTGCGCCTTGCCCTCGTCGGCCACGCGCGCGATGAAGCACACGACCTTGGTGGTGCCGAGGTCGACCGCGGCCACGATGGAACCCCGCGATCGGGTGCGGGGGCGGCGCATCGCGTTAAATCCCATGAGTGCCATCCGCGCCGCCCATCAGGTCTTGTCCTTGGACGGCGCGCGCTGCGCGGCCGCCGCGGGAGTGAGCTGGATCACCATCCGGTCGCCCAGGCGCAGATCGACCGCCACGATGTCGCGGTCCAGCACCGAATCCTTGCGCTGCGCCTCGTCCAGCCGGGCCAGGGCCGCGGCGACGTCACCGTCGGGCAGCTTCACGGTGACGTGGTTGTCGAGCATCAGATCCCAGCGCCGGCCGCCGACCCGCATGGCCGAGCGGATGCGGCGGGCGATGTCCGGCGTCTTCGACAGGGCGTCGATCAGCACCGCCGCGGTGCCGGCCGCGTCGCCGCCGACCACCATCGGCAGGTCCGGGTAGTCGGCCAGCGACGGCACCGGCAGGACATGGCCCTCGCGATCGATCAGGCTGAAGCTCTGGTTGCTCTGCCACAGCGCCAGCGGCACCCGCTCCTCGATCCGGACGAACACCGTGTCCGGCAGCCGGCGCTCGACGCTGGCCGACTTGATCCAGGGGATGTCCAGCAGCTTCGCCTGGGCCGCATCCGGGTCGAGGTCGAAGATCGGGTCGCCGCGGCCGACGCCGAGCGCCGCCATGATGGCGCCGCCATCAACCGAGCGCCGGCCTTCGACCAGCACCTCCTGCACCGAGAAGCCGGCGGCCACGGTCAGGCCCATCACCGCGCCATGGATGCCGCGACCGGCTGCGGTCAGCGTGCCGCTGGTCCACAGCGCCGCCAGCAGGCCGAACACGGCGATGCCGCCCAGCGCCATGCCGCCCAGGCGCAGCGCCGCCGCCCGGCGCCGGTCCATCGGCTTGCGGCGGACCGAGGTGCCGCCGCTGCCGCGCCGGCGTCCGGCGTCGGGCTCGGCGCTCAGCGGCCGCATGCGGCATCCTCCAGCAGCCATTCGCACAGATCGGCGAAGTCGACGCCGATATGCTTCGCCTGCTCCGGCACCAGCGAGATCGGGGTGAAGCCCGGCTGGGTGTTGATCTCGAGGAAGTACAGCCCCGCGGTCCCCGGCCGGGTGTCGTCCCAGCGGAAATCGGTGCGGCTGATGCCGCGGCAGCCCAGCGTCCGGTGCGCCAGCAGCGCCAGGCGCATGGCCTCCGCAGCGACGTCCTCCGGCACCTGCGCCGGCAGGGTGTGGACGGCGTGGCCCTCGGTATACTTGGCGTCGTAGTCGAAGAAGGCGTGGGTGTGCGCGATCTCGGTCACGGTCAGGGCGCGGTCGCCCATCACGCCGACGGTCAGCTCGCGGCCCGGCACGTATTCCTCGACCAGCGCGTCGCCATAGCCCCAGCCGGCCAGGTCGATCGCCGGGACATTGTCGTTGGCGCGGACGATGCGGACGCCGACGCTGGAGCCCTCGGCCGCCGGCTTGACCACATAGGGCGGCTCCATCAGGTGGCGTTCGGCCACCTGCTCCGGCGGCGCGACCACGCCGCGGGCGCTGCGGATGCCGACCGAGCCGAGCATCTGCTTGGTCGCCGGCTTGGACATGGCGATGGCCGAGGCCCGCACGCCGGAATGGGTGTAGGGCAGGCCCAGCATGTCGAGCACGCCCTGGATCGTGCCGTCCTCGCCACCCTTGCCGTGCAGGGCGTTGAACACCACCTCGGGCGCCGGCCGCAGGGCGCGCAGCAGCGCCTCGACGTCGCGGCCGACATCGATCAGCTCGACCCGATGGCCGCGGCCGCGCAGCGCCACGGCGACGGCCTTGCCGGAGACGAGGCTGACCTCGCGCTCCGCCGACCAGCCGCCGTAGAGGACTGCGACCGACTTCGTCATCGGGCGGCCCCCGCGACCTTCTTGGCGCGCAGCGCGTCGAGCTCGGTGGGCAGGGCGTTGGCCCAGGCGGTGATGTTGCCGGCGCCGAGGCAGACCACGAAGTCGCCCGGCTGGGCCAGGTCATAAGCCAGCTGCGGCAGCGCCTCCGGCCCCGGCAGCGGGATCACGCGGCGATGGCCGCTGTCGCGCAGCCCCTCGACCAGGGCCGAGCGGGTGGCGCCTTCGACCGGCGCCTCGCCGGCAGCATAGACATCCGCGACCACGACGATGTCGGCGTCGTTGAAGCAGGTGCAGAATTCCTGGAACAGACTGGCCAAGCGGCTGTAGCGGTGCGGCTGCACCACGGCGATCACCTTGTGCTTCTGGGCCGCGGCCCGGGCCGCCTTGAGCACCGCCGCGATCTCCACCGGGTGGTGGCCGTAATCGTCGATCACCGTCACGCCGCCCGACTCGCCGGTCTTGGTGAACCGGCGCTTCACCCCGCTGAAGCGCGCCAGCGTTTCGATGATCTGCCCGTCGTCCATTCCCATCTCATGGGCCACGGCGATAGCGGCCAATGCATTCTGGATATTGTGTTGCCCGAGCATTGGCAACACAATATCGCGGATCATACGGCTTTTTCCGGACTGCCTGTCCTGGAGCACGGCAGTGAACCTGGAGCCGCGCGATTCGATCGAGAAATCGACCGCGCGAACGTCGGCCTGCGGGCTGAATCCATAGGTGATGATGCGCCGGTCGGTGACCCGCGAGATCAGCGCCTGCACCTCCGGATGATCGATGCACAGGACGGCGAATCCATAGAACGGCGTGTTGGTGACGAACTGCTCGAACGCCGCCTTCACCGAGTCGAAATCGCCGTAGAAGTCGAGGTGCTCGGGGTCGATGTTGGTGACCACGACGATGGTCGCCGGCAGCCGGGTGAAGGTGCCGTCGCTCTCGTCGGCCTCGACCACCATCCAGTCGCCCTGGCCCAGCCGGGCGTTGGTGCCGTAGGCGTTGATGATGCCGCCATTGATGATGGTCGGGTCCATGCCGGCGCCGTCGATCATCGCCGCCACCAGGCTGGTGGTGGTGGTCTTGCCGTGGGTGCCGCCGATCGCGATCGACCATTTCAGGCGCATAAGCTCGGCCAGCATCTCGGCCCGGCGCACCACCGGGATCAGGGCGGCGCGGGCGGCCTTGACCTCCGGGTTGTCGGCCTTGACCGCCGAGGAGATGACGACCACCGCGGCGTCGCCGAGATGGGCGGCGGCATGGCCGATCTTGACGTCGATGCCGGCCTTGCGCAGGCGCAGGACGTTGGCGCTCTCGGCCACGTCGGTGCCCTGCACCGAATAGCCGAGATTGTGCAGGATCTCGGCAATCCCGCTCATGCCGATGCCGCCGATCCCCACGAAGTGGATCATCCCAATGTCGAGCGGCATCTGCCTCATCGGCGGTACTCCTTCAGTTACGCTCCCGTTGCGGCCAACGCGCGAAGACCCGCCCCATGCCCGGCGAGGGCGAGGACAAGGTCGGCGAGTCGGTCGGCGGCATCCGGATGGGCTGCGGCGCGCGCGGCGCCGGCGGCCTCCACCAGAATGGAGGGGCGGGTGTACAGGTGTTCGAGACGCGATGCCAGCACTTCCGGAGTGAGATCCGACTGCGGCATCAGCCACCCCCCGCCGGAGGCCGCGATGGCCCTGGCATTGGCGGTCTGGTGGTCGTCCATGGCGAAGGGATAGGGCACCAGGATGGCGGGGCGGCCGATGGCCGCAAGCTCCGCCGCCGTCGACGCGCCGGACCGGCAGATCACCAGCTGGGCCGCGGCCAGCCGCTCCGGCACGTCGTCGAAGAAGGTCGACAGCGTGGCGTCGGCGCCGATCGCGGCGTAGCGCCCGCGGCAGGCCTCGATGTCCTCGGGCCGGGACTGCTGCACGATCGACAGGCGGCTCCGCAGCCCCTCCGGCAGCAGCGCCACCGCGGCCGGGATCAGCTCGCTGAACACCCGCGCGCCCTGGCTGCCGCCGAGCACCAGCAGGGTCAGCGT
>NZ_JANX01000373.1 GCF_000767795.1 Inquilinus limosus MP06
AACATGCGCACCGGCGGCGACGACATCTCCCAGGCCCTGGCGCTCTTGGGCGTACAGCCGCGCTGGGACCCCGCGTCCCGCCGCGTCACCGGCTTCGAGGTCATGCCGGAGGGCGTGCTGGGCCGGCCGCGGGTCGACGTGACCCTGCGCGTCTCAGGCTTCTTCCGCGACGCCTTTCCCAGCCAGATCGACCTGTTCGACAGCGCCGTCCGCGCCGTCGCCGCGCTGGATGAGCCGGAGGAGGCGAACCCGCTGGCGGCCCGCGTTCGCGCGGAGACGGCGGCGCTGATCGAGGGCGGCATGCCCGAGGCCGAGGCCCGCCGCCGCGCCGGCTTCCGCGTCTTCGGCTCCAAGCCGGGAGCCTATGGTGCCGGGCTGCAGGCGCTGATCGACGAGCGGCTGTGGCGCGACGAGGCCGATCTCGGCCGCGCCTATCTGGAATGGGGCGGCTGGGCCTATGGCGACGGCGCCGAGGGCGCGGCGGCGCACGACCTGTTCGCCCGGCGCCTCGCCAAGGTCGAAGCCGTTGTCCACAACCAGGACAACCGCGAGCACGACCTGCTCGATTCCGACGACTACTACCAGTTCGAGGGCGGGCTGGCGGCGGCGATCCACCATCTGTCCGGCGCCCGGCCGGCGGTCTGGCACAACGACCATTCGCGGCCCGAGCGGCCGGTGATCCGGACCCTGCGCGAGGAGATCGCCCGCGTGGTGCGCGCCCGGGTGGTCAACCCGAAATGGATCCGCGGCGTGATGCGCCACGGCTACAAGGGCGCCTTCGAGATGGCGGCGACGGTCGACTACCTGTTCGCCTTCGCCGCCACCACCGACGCCGTGGCCGACCACCAGTTCGACTTGGTCTATGACGCGATGCTCGGCGACCCCGAGGTCCGCGCCTTCCTGGAGCAGGCCAACCCGGCGGCGGCGCGCGAGATCGCGGAGCGGCTGCAGGAGGCGCTGGACCGCGGCCTGTGGCAGCCGAGGGCGAACGCCGTCTACCATGAACTCGATGCGCTGACGAAGGAGCCCCGCCCGTGAACACCGACGGCATGACCGAGGACGAGATCAACGCCCGCCACGCCGAGAAGATGGCGAAGAAGAAGGCGGTGCGCGACCGGATGCTGGCCGGCAAGACCATCGAGAAGGGGCTGCTGATCGTCCACACCGGCAAGGGCAAGGGCAAGTCGACGGCCGCCTTCGGCATGGTGCTGCGGTCGATCGGCCACGGCTTCCGCACCGGCGTGGTCCAGTTCGTCAAGGGCAGCTGGGACACCGGCGAGCGCCATGTGCTGGAGCGGTTCCCGGATCTCGTCACCATCGCCGCGATGGGCGAGGGCTTCACCTGGGAGACGCAGGATCGCGAGCGCGACATCGCCGCCGCCCGCGCCGCCTGGGACGCGGCCAAGGCGATGATCCGCGACCCGTCCACCCGCATGGTGCTGCTGGACGAACTGAACATCGTGCTGCGCTACGACTACCTGCCGGTCGAGGAGGTGGTGGCCTTCCTGCGCGACGAGAAGCCGGCGGACACCCATGTCATCGTCACCGGCCGCAACGCCAAGGACGAACTGATCGAGATCGCCGACCTGGTCACCGAGATGACGCTGGTCAAGCACCCGTTCCGCGACGGCGTGAAGGCCCAGGCCGGGATCGAGTTCTGATGGGGCGCTTCCCTAAAGACCCGTCATGGCGAGCCCCGGAGGGGCGTGGCCATCCAGGGCGGCTCGCACCGGCCCCTGGATGGCCACGGCGCTCCGCGCCTCGCCATGACGGGGAGGGGGGCGGGGCATGAAACCGCCCGCCCTGATGGTCCAGGGCACCGGCTCCGACGTCGGCAAGTCGCTGATCGTCGCCGGGCTGTGCCGGGTGTTCGCCCGGCGCGGCCTGCGGGTGCGGCCGTTCAAGCCGCAGAACATGTCGAACAACGCCGCGGTCACCGTCGATGGCGGCGAGATCGGCCGGGCCCAGGCGCTGCAGGCGCGGGCCTGCGGCGTCGACCCGACCGTGCACATGAACCCGGTGCTGCTGAAGCCGGAGACCGAGACCGGGGCCCAGGTCATCGTCCAGGGCCGCCGCGTTGCCACGTTGAAGTCCCGCGACTATGCCGCCCGCAAGCCCGAACTGCTGGCGGCGGTGCTGGACAGCTTCGCCCGGCTGTCGGCGGAGGCGGATCTGGTGCTGGTCGAAGGTGCCGGCAGCCCGGCCGAGGTCAATCTCCGCGCCGGCGACATTGCCAATATGGGCTTTGCCGAGGCGGCGGACCTGCCGGTGGTGCTGGTCGCCGACATCCATCGCGGCGGCGTCATCGCCAGCCTGGTGGGCACCCATGCGGTGATCGCGCCGGAAGAGGCGGCGCGGATCCGCGGCTTCATCGTCAACCGCTTCCGCGGCGACGCCGTCTTGTTCGCCGACGGCATGCGGATCGTCGAGGACCGCACCGGCTGGCGCGGCCTCGGAATCGTGCCGCACTGGCCCCAGGCCGCCCGCCTGCCGGCCGAGGACGCCAATGCCCTGGCCGAGATCGAGACGCCGCGCGGCCGGGCGATCACCGTCGCCGTGCCGGTGCTGTCGCGCATCGCCAATTTCGACGATCTCGACCCGCTGCGGCTGGAGCCGGATGTGGCGGTGCGCATGGTGCCGCCGGGCGAGGCGCTGCCGGGCGATGCCGACCTGGTGCTGCTGCCGGGGTCGAAATCGACCATCGGCGACCTGGCTTTCCTGCGTGCCCAGGGCTGGGACATCGACATCGCCGCCCATGTCCGGCGCGGCGGCCGGGTGCTGGGGCTGTGCGCCGGGTTCCAGATGCTGGGCCGGCGGCTGCACGACCCGGACGGCATCGACGGCCCGCCGGGCTCGGCCGACGGGCTCGGCCTGCTCGACCTCGAGACGTTCATGACGCCGGAGAAGAGCCTGGTCGCTGTCGCCGGCACCCATCGTCCGACCGGCACGGCGATCCGCGGCTATGAGATGCATGTCGGCCGCACCGAGGGTCCGGCGCTCGCTCGGCCGCTGCTCGACCTCGACGGCCGGCCGGACGGCGCCGTGTCGCCCGACGGCCGCGTCGCCGGCTGCTATGTCCACGGCCTGTTCGCGGCCGACGGCTTCCGCGCCGCCTTCCTGGCCGGGCTCAAGCCGCGCGCCGAGGCCGGCCTGGCCTATGACGCCACGGTCGACGCGACGCTGGACGGCCTGGCCGACCATCTGGAGCGACACCTGGACGTCGCGGCGCTGGCCCGGATCGCTGGCCTGCCCGGCTGACCATACGCGCGGCGGCAAAGCTATATCCGTCATGGCGAGCCCCGAAGGGGCGTGGCCATCCAGCGGCACCGTCCCCTGGATGGCCACGGCGCTGCGCGCCTCGCCATGACGGCTAAAATTGGCGCTATCGATTTTACAGCAGCAGTGCCGCCGCCACCGTCACCAGAAACAGCACCGTCCCGGCGCCCTTGGTGACCTCCAGCGCCCGGCGGATGTCGCGCGGGGTCGCCTCGGCCCGTCCGCCATCGCCCATCCAGGCATCGGGCACCACCGTGCCGTGATACTGGCGCGGCCCGGCCAAAGCGAGGCCGAGGCCGCCCGCCATCGCCGCTTCCGGCCAGCCGGCATTGGGCGAACGGTGCTTCGGCGCGTCGCGCCACATCGCCTGCCATGCCGCGCCGATGCGGCCGCCGCCGAAGGGCGCGGCCAGGGCCAGCAAGGCGCCGCACAGTCGCGCCGGCATCAGGTTCAGGACATCGTCCAGCCGGGCCGAGGCCCAGCCGAAGGCCTCGTGCCGGGCGGTGCGGTGGCCGATCATGCTGTCGGCGGTGTTCACCGCCTTGTAGACCAGGATGCCGGGCAGGCCGAGCAGGGCGAACCAGAAGGCCGGCGCGAACACGCCGTCGGAAGTGTTCTCGGCGTCGCTCTCGATCGCGGCGCGGCAGACGCCGGCCATGTCCAGGCTCTGCGGGTCGCGGCCGACGATCATCGACACGGCGCGGCGCCCGCCCTCCAGCCCCTCCAGCTCGCAGGCGGCGGCGACGGCGGCGACATGGTCGTGCAGGCTGCGCTGGGCCAGGAACACGGCGGCGATCACGACCTCCAGCACCCAGCCGAAAGGCAAAGCCCGCAGCAGCACGGACAGGCCCCAGCCGACGCCGCCGGCCAGCAGCACCAGCAGCAGCGTCGTGGCGAGGCCGGCGATGCGGCGCCGGGCCGGCGCGTCGCCGTCATGATTCAGCCGCCTGTCGAGCCAGCCGATCAGCCGGCCGATCAGCGCGACCGGATGCGGCAGCCGCCGCCACAGCCAGGGCGGGTCACCGACCAGCGCGTCGAGCAGCAGGGCGGCGGCCAGGATCCAGAGATGGTGGGAGAGGTCGAACATCCCCACGCTCTGGCCGTCCGGCGCGCCGGGGTCAAGCCCGGCCTGACGGAACGGCGGTCAGGCGGCGGCGCCGGCGGGCGGGAGCAGGCGCCGCCACACGGTCCAGCCGATCACCGCCAGGCCGCCGAGGATGCCGGAGGCGTAGCTGGCCAGATGGGCCCAGGCTGCGGCCGAGAAGGCGACATGGATCTCCGCCGGCAGCAGCGGGCCCCAGCCGCCCGGCACCGGCGATCGGCCCGACGCCACCGACCAGGCGCCCCAGGCTCCGGCGGCCGCGGCGCACAGCGCCATCGCACCCAGCAGCCGGAGAATCGCGGGACGGAGATCGGCCAGGCCCAGCCGGTTGCCGCGGCCCAGCCGCGCCGCGACCGCCAGCATCACCCCCAGCGGCAGCCCGACCCACCAGGTCGCCAGCACACCCCAGCCGATCGCCAGCAGGAAGGGCGATTCCGTCGGGAACACCGGCGGGTGGGCGATGGTGAAATACTCGACGCAGAGATGGGCCGTCACCTGGTCGTGCAGGATGCCGTAGGCGATGGCGGCGCCCAGCGCGAACAGGATGATCCGCAGCGTCTCCATGGCCGTCAGTTCTGGCCGCCATACACTGCCAGGAAAACCCCGACGACCGCGATCGCCGCCAGCGCCGCCAGGCCGATCTTGACCCAGCTCCACGGCCGCTGGCCCTGCACCTCGCCGGTGCGGCCGTTGATCACGAAGCTGTAGGTCCTGGCGCCATAGCGGAAGCTGTTCAGCCAGACCGGCAGCAGCACGTGCTTGAAGGTGACCGCGGCGTAATCGGTCTGCAGGGCGTTGATGATCTGCCGGTCGCCGCCGATGTCGCTGCGGACATCGCCCCGGATCACCGACTCCATCTTCGCCTTCGCCGTGTCGAAGCCGTCGGCCAGGCCGACCTGGTAGTGCTGGGCGCCGAAGCCGCGCAGATAGCGCCCGTCATAGGGTACCAGCGCGCCCAGATCCCAAGGCTCCAGCCGGTCCAGATAGCCCTCCGGCAGCGACCGGCTGGCGACCACTGTGATGTCGTCGAAGTCGCGCGCGACCCGGCCGCTGCACGGCGTCCACCGCGTCTCGGTCACCGTCCGCGTCTGGTTGCCGTCGCGGACTGTCCGCACGATAGTGATGCCGCGCTGGCCGGTGTAGTCGCTGGTGGTGGCGGCGTCATAGGTCCAATACGGCACATACATGCCGACGAAGCCGTTGTCGGTCTTGGCCAGGCGCTTGACGTTGTTCGGCGCGAACCACAGGCCGGACAGCCAGGCTTCGTATTTTGCGCGCGCGGCCTTGGCGTCGAAGCCGAAGGGCAGCAGGGCGCCGGGCGTCAGATGGGTCACCTCGCGCGCTTCGAGCACGATCGGCGTGCCGCAGAACGGGCAACGCGACGCCTGGATTGCCGGATCGAGCTGGAATTCGGCGGCGCAGCGCTTGCAGGAGACGACCGAGACGGTCTCGGTCGGCGCCTGCTGTTCGGCCTCCGCCAGCCCGGCGGCGTAGTCGATCTCGGCGACGGTCGACCAGGGCGAGGCCGTGATCGGGTTCTCATGCCCGCAATAGTGGCATTTCATCGCCTTGGTGCCGGGCGCGTATTCCAGCTGCGCGCCGCAGGACGCGCAGGTGAAGGCCATGTCCGCCATGATCCGGGATCAGGACGGCGGCAGCGGCGGCGGCTGGTCGGTGAACAGCGTGGCGAGGGCGGAGACCTCCCCGGCCTTGCTCCAGTTCGCCATGCCCTGGGTCCAGACCAGGCTGTCGCGGGTCAGGCGGCCGTCGCGCACCAGCCCCTGCAGCTGGGCGGCCGGGAACGGGCCGGACTGCTTGCCGTCGATGGCGACGTGATACGCCTCGGATCCGGGCAACGGCGGCGGCGCCGATCCTGCGGCCGGGGCCTGGCCGGCCTGCTGC
>NZ_JANX01000374.1 GCF_000767795.1 Inquilinus limosus MP06
GGACGACGACGCGGTGGCGCGGCTGCGCAAGGTCTTCGTCGCCCCGGACCGGGCCGGCCAGGGCCTGGGCCGCCGCATGGTCGAGGCGGCCGAGGAGGCCGCCCGCGCCGCCGGCTTCCGCCGTTTCCGGGTGCGCGCCAACGCCAATGCCGAGGCGTTCTATGCCCGGCTCGGCTACAGCCCCATCCGGCGCGAGGAGATGCCGACGTCCGGCGGCGTCGCCCTGCCGACCGTGATCATGGTCAAGGGCTAATCTCCGAGGATACGCCCCGGCGGTCCCGCAATCGGTCGCCGACCTTCCGATGGCCCGGCGCGTGAGCGCTGCCGGAGGCTTTTAGAATAAACAATTAAAATTTGTTATTTTTTATATATCTTCCATAGCGTACGGTTAATTATGCCTGACGTAGGGATGGCCCAGGCGGCAACGCCGGGCGAGCTTTCGTCGTGCCCGTCCGGACAGAAACTACATCCCGAAAAAGCAAAAGTCGAACTTTGAGCGTTCATGGAAGGGGCAATCGTGCCGATCCACAATCGTCTCCGCCAAGCGGCACTCCTGGCGGTCGCGGCGCTGGCCGCAAGCCCCTTCCTGGCGGCGCCGTCCCTTGCCGCTGACGAGGCGCCGATCACCGGCGGCACGCTGATCTATCTGGAGCAGCAGGCCCACACCAACCTGTACCCGCCGGCGGGCGGC
The DNA here is from genome assembly GCF_000767795.1 of Inquilinus limosus MP06. GTDB lineage: Bacteria > Pseudomonadota > Alphaproteobacteria > DSM-16000 > Inquilinaceae > Inquilinus > Inquilinus limosus_E. Next base: position 692 of record NZ_JANX01000374.1, read on the forward strand.
TTCTACCCGAATGGCGGGATCCTCAACCAGATCACCGACAAGCTGACCTGGCAGGACCCGAAGACGCTCGAGATCAAGCCCTGGATCGCCGAATCCTGGGCCGTCAATGCCGACGCCACCGAATACACCTTCAGGCTCCGGAAGGGCGTCACCTTCTCCGACGGCACGCCGCTCGACGCCGAGGCGGTGGCGAAGAACTACGACACCTATGGCCGCGGCAACCCGGCGCTGAAGCTGCCGGTGTCCGAGGTCATCAACAACTACGACCGCAGCGAGGTGGTCGACCCGCAGACGGTGCGATTCTTCTTCAAGAAGCCGTCGCCCGGCTTCCTGCAGGGCACCTCGGTGATCGGGTCGGGCCTGGTCTCGCTTGCCACCCTGGCGCGGCCCTTCGACGAGCTGGGCGACGCCACGAAGATCATCGGCTCCGGCCCCTTCGTGGTCGAGAGCGAGACGCTGGGCAAGGAGCTGGTGCTGAAGGCCCGCGCCGACTACGCCTGGGGCCCGGCGCCGCTGGCGCATCAGGGCCGCGCCTATCTCGACGGCATCCGCTACATCGTGACGCCGGAGGACAGCGTCCGCATCGGCGCGCTCCTGGCCGGCCAGGCCGACTTCATCCGCCAGGTCCAGGCCTATGACGAGCCGCAGGTGAAGGACAACGGCTACCTCGTCTATGCCGGCCCGACCCGCGGCGTGAACAACAGCGTGGTGTTCCGGCCGGACAATCCGCTGGTGGCCGATGTCCGGGTGCGGCAAGCGCTGCTGCACGCGACCGACGCCGAGGAGATCGTCGGCACCCTGTTCTCGGAGAACTATCCGAAGGCGACCTCGATCATCGCCTCGACCGCGCAGGGTTACGTCGATCTGTCGGCCAGGCTGACCCATGACGAGGCGCTGGCGAAGCGGCTGCTCGACGAGGCCGGCTGGACGCTCGGTTCTGACGGGCTGCGGCACAAGGACGGCAGGACGCTGGAGCTGACGGCCTACGAGTCCCTGCCGCAGCCCCAGAATAAGGAGACGCTGCAGCTGGTGGCCCAGCAATGGGCCCGGGTCGGCGTCAAGCTGAACGTGCTGGCCGGGGATTCCGGCAGCGCCACGGTGGACAACCTGGACCCGGAGAAGACGCCGGTCTCGCCCGCCATGGTCGGTCGCGCCGACCCGGACGTGATCAAGAGCCAGTTCTACCCTTCGAACCGCGACGTGCTGCGGCAGAAGGGCGGCGCCAGCAGCAAGGTGAAGAGCTTCGTCGACGACAGGCTGAACGGGCTGCTGGTGGCGCTGTCGTCGGAGCCGGACAAGGCCAAGCGGCTGCAGATCGTCGCCGAGGTCCAGGCCTATGTCATCGACCAGGCCTATGCGATCCCGATCTTCGAGGAACCGCAAGCCTATGCCGGGGCGCCCTATCTCAAGGGCATCGCCTTCGAGGCGGTCGGCCGGCCCTATTTCTACAACACCTGGCTGGCCGAGCACTGAGGCTGACCGATGAGCAGCGGCGCCGCCCGATTCCCCCTCACCCTCCCGGCCCAAGCGGGCCGGGTCCCTCCCTCTCCCCGAGGAGAGGGGATTTTCACCTCTCCCCCGGGGAGAGGTCGGAATCGCGCAGCGATTCCGGGTGAGGGGGCGGCACCGGCCATGACGGTCCGCGCGTCATGACCCGCTACCTCCTCGGCCGGGTGGGGCAGGCGGTGCTGGTGCTGTGGGCCGCCTTCACCGCCGCCTTCATCCTGCTGCAGGCCCTGCCGGGCGACGCGATCCTGATCAAGTTCCAGAACCCGGAGCTGGGGCTGAGCCCGGAGCAGATCGCCGAGATCCGCCAGTCCTACGGCGCCGACAGCCCGGTCTGGTCGCAGTACCTGCACACGCTGGGCAACTTCCTGACCGGCGATTTCGGCACCTCGGTCCAGGCCGGCGTGCCGGTCGGGCAGTCGCTGCTGGCCAACCTGCCGCCGACCGTCTGGCTGGCCGGCTTCGGCTTCGCCCTCGCCGTGCTGCTGGCGGTGGCGATCGCCGCCCTGTCCAGCCTCGCCGCCTTCGCCTGGCTGCGCTCGGCCATCCAGTCGCTGCCGTCGCTGTTCGTCTCGGTGCCGACCTTCTGGCTCGGCATCATGCTGATCCAGGTCTTCTCCTTCCGGCTGAAGCTGATCCCGGTGATCAATCCCGGGCCCTGGGAGGGGCTGGTCCTGCCGGTGCTGACCCTGGCGGTGCCGATTTCGGCGCCGCTGGCGCAGATCCTGGTGCGCAGCATCGACGAGGTCTCGACCCATCCCTTCGTCGCCGTGGCCCGGGCCAAGGGCGCCTCGCGCGCCGGGGTGCTGTGGCGGCATGTGGCGCGCAATGCGCTGCTGCCGACCCTGACCATCGCCGGCGTGCTGTTCGGCGAGATCCTGGCCGGCGCCGTGATCACCGAGACCGTGTTCGGGCTGAACGGCCTGGGCACGCTGACAGAGCGGGCGGTGCGCAACCAGGACACGGCGGTGATCCAGGCCGTCGTCGTGCTCTCCGCCGCCGGCTTCGTCCTGGTCAACCTGGCCGTCGACCTGCTGGCCCCGCTGCTCGACCCGCGCCTCAGATCCCGCGGAGCCGCCGCATGACCTCGCTGCAGACCACCGATCGCGTGCTGCCGCCCCGCCGCCCTGCCTTCGCCTGGCTCGGCCGGCTGCAGCCCAGCCTGCTGCTGTCCTGGGCGGTGATCGCCATCGTCACCGCCTGGGCCGTCGCCCCCGGCCTGTTCACCGCCTACAGCCCGGTCGCCGGCGTGCCGCGGGAGAAGCTGCGGGCGCCGAGCGCCGAGCACATCCTGGGCACCGATGCGCTGGGCCGCGACCTGTTCGCCCGCCTCGTCCACGGCGCGGTCAACTCGCTGTCCGGCGCCTTCGTCGCCGTCGCCGTCGGCCTGCTGGTCGGCACCGCCATCGGCCTGATCGCCGGGTCGACCGGCCGGCGGACCGACGCGGTGCTGATGCGGATCGTCGACGTGCTGCTGTCGGTGCCGTCGCTGCTGCTGTCGCTGGCGATCATCATCCTGCTCGGCTTCGGCACGGTGCACGCCGCGATCGCCGTCGGCGTCACCTCGATCGGCCGCTTCGCCCGGCTGGCCCGGTCGGAGGTGATCCTGGTGCGCCGCTCCGACTATGTCGAGGCCGCCTTCGGCAGCGGCGGCCGGTTCGGCGCGGTGCTGTGGCGGCACATCCTGCCGAACTCCGTTGCCTCGGTGATCGCCCTGGCCGCGGTGCAGTTCGGCACCGCGATCCTGCAGATCTCGACCCTGGGCTTCCTCGGCTACGGCGCGCCGCCGCCGACGCCGGAATGGGGCCTGCTGATCGCCGAGGGCCGCAACTACATCGCCACGTCGTGGTGGCTGACCACTGTGCCGGGCGTGGTCGTGGTGCTGGTGGTGCTGGCCGCCAACCGCATCGGCCGGTCGGTCGGGCGGAGGACGATATGACCGTGCCGGTGCTGGAGGTCGAGAGCCTCAGCGTCTCCTACAGGGGCGACCGCGACGGCGCCCAGCGCGTGGTCGACGGCGTGTCCTTCCGCATCCAGCCGGGCGAGGTGGTGGCGCTGGTCGGCGAATCCGGCTCCGGCAAGACCACCACGGCCCAGGCGGTGATCGGCCTGCTGGCCGAGAACGGCCAGGTCGATGGCGGCGCCATCCGGCTGGCCGGCACCGACATCTCCGGCTGGTCGCAGCGGCGGCTGGATGCCATCCGCGGCGCCCGCATCAGCCTGATCCCGCAGGACCCCGGCAGCTCGCTGAACCCGGTCAAGACCATCGGCGCCCAGGTCGAGGAGATCCTGGCCATCCACCGCCGCGGCGACCGGGCTTCCAACCGCGCCAGGGTGGTCGAGCTGCTGGCCCGGGTCGGCCTGTCGCGGCCGGAGCTGCGGGCGCGGCAATACCCGCACGAGCTGTCGGGCGGCATGAAGCAGCGGGTGCTGATCGCCATCGCCATCGCGCTGCAGCCGTCGCTGATCATCGCCGACGAGCCGACCAGCGCCCTCGACGTCACGGTGCAGCGCCGGATCCTCGACCTGATCGACGAGCTGCGGCGCGAGTTCGGCACCGCCATGCTGCTGGTGACGCACGACCTCGGCGTCGCCGCCGACCGGGCCGACCGGCTGATCGTGCTGCAGGGCGGCCGGATCCAGGAGCAGGGGCCGGCGGCGGAGATCCTGGCGGCGCCCAGGAGCGCCTATACGAGGCAACTGTTGGCCGACGCGCCGTCCCTGTCGAAGGCCGAGCGGCGCGCGCCGCGGCCGGTCGGGGAGGGCGGCGACGCCATCGTGGTCGACGGGCTGGTGCAGGATTTCGACCTTCCCGGCCGCGGCGGCAGCTTCCGCGCGGTCGACGGCCTGTCCTTCGCCGTGCGGCGCGGCACCACTCATGCCCTGGTCGGCGAATCCGGCTCGGGCAAGACCACCACGGTCCGCGCCGTGGTCGGGTTCCAGACGCCGACCGCCGGGCGGATCCTGATCGGCGGGGCCGACCCGGCGGCGCTGAAGGGCGAGGCGCTGCGGCAGTTCAGGCGGACCATCCAGCTGGTCTACCAGAACCCGTTCGGGTCGCTCGATCCGCGGCAGAGCATCTTCGAGATCATCGAGGAGCCGCTCTTGAACTTCGAGCGGCTGCCGAAGCCCGACCGCGCCCGCAGGGTGCGCGACATGCTCGACCGGGTCGGCCTGCCGCAGGCGGTGCTGGACCGGCGGCCGCGCGCCCTGTCGGGCGGGCAGCGGCAGCGCGTCGCCATCGCCCGGGCCTTGGTGCTGGACCCGCAGGTGCTGGTGCTGGACGAGGCGGTGTCGGCGCTGGACGTCACCGTCCAGGCCCAGATCCTCGGCCTGCTCGACACGCTGCAGCGCGACCTCGGCCTGACCTATCTGTTCGTGTCGCACGACCTCGCCGTGGTGCGGCAGATCGCCGACACCGTCTCGGTGCTGCACAACGGCCGGCAGGTCGATACCGGGCCGGTGGAGGACGTGTTCCGCAACCCCAGCAGCGACTACACGCGCGAGCTGATCGACGCCATCCCCGGGCGCCGGCTCGCCGTCTCCGCATGACTCCGAAAGGCTTCCGTCCGTGACCATCCAGCGCCTCGGCTTCTTCACCCGGCTCCTCGACGAGGCGAGCGCGCAGGAGCGCTACCGCCTGGCGACGGAGCAGATCACGACGGCGGAGCGGCACGGCTTCGACAGCGCCTGGGTCGCGCAGCACCATTTCCACGAGCCCGAGGGCGGGCTGCCGGCGCCGCTGGTGTTCCTGGCCCAGGTCGCGGCCCGCACCTTGCGCATCCGCCTGGGCACCGGCATCATTACCCTGCCGCTGGAGAACCCGGTGCGGGTGGCGGAGGATGCGGCGGTGCTGGACCTGCTGTCCGACGGCCGGCTCGAGCTCGGGCTCGGCACCGGCGGCACGCCCTCGGCCTTCGCCGCCTTCGGCCTCGACAGCGCCGAGCGCGGGCAGATCTTCGGCCGGCACCTGCAGGTGCTGCTCGACGCCTGGGGCGGCCGGCCGCTGGACGGCGCCGACACCCGGCTGTATCCGGCGGCGCCGCAGCTGCTGGGCCGGATCTG
>NZ_JANX01000375.1 GCF_000767795.1 Inquilinus limosus MP06
CGGGGGCTCGGCGCCGATGCGCCGCCGCCCGGTCGGCCGCTGAGTGAATGCGTCGGGGCTTCGGTCCCGGCGTCCTTCTGGATAGACTGCGGCCATGACGACGACTGCCGACACGCATCGCCTCTCCGTGGCGCCGATGATGGACTGGACGGACCGGCACTGCCGGTTCTTCCTGCGCCAGATCTCGCGTCATGTCCGGCTGTACACCGAGATGGTGACCACCGGGGCGGTGCTGCATGGCGACCGCGAGCGCATCCTGGGATTCTCCGAGGCGGAGCAGCCGGTGGCGCTGCAGCTCGGCGGCAGCGACCCCGACGCGATGGCCAGGTCCGCCGCCATCGGCGCCGATTGGGGCTATGCCGAGATCAACATGAATGTCGGCTGCCCCAGCGACCGGGTGCAGTCCGGCCGCTTCGGCGCCTGCCTGATGGCTGAGCCGAAGACCGTCGCCGCCTGCGTCGCCGCGATGCGCGCCGCCTGCGACGTGCCGGTCACGGTCAAGTCGCGCATCGGCATCGACGACCGGGACAGCTATGAGGAGCTGGTCGACTTCATCGGCACCATCGCCGAGGCCGGCTGCGACACCTTCATCGTCCATGCCCGCAAGGCGTGGCTGAGCGGGCTGAGCCCGAAGGAGAACCGCGAGATCCCGCCGCTGCGCTACGAGGTGGTGCACCGGCTGAAGCGGGACTTCCCGCACCTCACCATCGTCCTCAATGGCGGCATCACCTCGCTCGACGCCGCCGAGGCGCAGCTCGCCCATCTCGACGGCGTGATGATCGGCCGCGAGGCCTATCAGAACCCCTGGATCCTGGCGGAGGCCGACCGCAGCATCTTCGGCGAGGACAGGCCCGCCCGCAGCCGCCGCGACGCGATCGACGGCTTCCTGCCCTATGTCGAGGCGAACCGCTCCAGGGGCGTGCCGCTGGGCGCCATGACCCGTCATATCCTCGGCCTCTACCAGGCCGTGCCGGGCGCCCGCGCCTTCCGTCGCCACCTCGCCGAGAACGCCCATCGCCCGGGGGCGGGGCCGGAGGTGCTGCGCGCCGCCGTCGACCTGGTCGAGGCCGCGATCGGGCAGCGCCGGGCGGCCTGACGAAAAGACCTTCGGGCCGCCGCATTGCGGCCTTGACAGCCGGGGTGCCGCCTCGTACTTAAGCGGCCCCGACGACGCGGGGGCGCGTAGCTCAGCGGGAGAGCACTCCCTTCACACGGGAGGGGTCACAGGTTCAATCCCTGTCGCGCCCACCATCCTTCCCCATTGTCGACATAGTCTTCCGGTAGCGAGGCCGATGCTGATCGGTCCGTCGAACGGAGGATCCATGGCCTGGAAGGCATGCGACGAAACCATCCCGGGGCTGCGCTCGGTCCTGGCGCTGCTGGCGGCAGCGGCCGTGCTCGCCATCCCGGCGCCATCCCCTGCCCAGGACTTCCTGAGCCCTTATCTGGACGCGCAGAGATACGACAATCTCCGGCGCCACCAGCAGCGGATCCAGCAGCAGCGCCGCGCCCGGCCGGAGAGTCCGGCGTCCTTGTCGCAGCACCAGCGCGCCTGCTCTCAGCGATACCGCAGCTATGATCCGCGGACCGATCTCTATGTCGTGCGTCCCGGTGTGACGGCACGCTGCCGTCTCTGAGACGGGATCGGGCGGCTGCGTGCCCCTGGATATCGCCGCAATCGCGCCCCAGTTTCTTCGCAGTCTGCCGCCCCCCGTCGCCGCGAGGTTCCTGACGCGCATGCACCGCCTCATCCCGATCGCCACCTCCGTCATTGCCCTGGCCGCCGGCCCCGCCATGGCCGCCGATGCCAGCGCCCGCATGACCTATGACGTCTATGTCGGCGGCCTGCGCATGCTGGAGGTGACGTCGGGCGTGTCGCTGGGCAGCGACCGCTACGCCGTCGACCTGTCGGCCCATGTCGTCGGCATCGCCGCCACCTTCAGCGACTGGCGCTCGAACGTGCAGTCGAGCGGCGCCCTGCAGGGCCCGCAGGTGCGCCCGGCCCGCAACGTGGTCGAGCGGATCAACGGCGACGACGCCCGGACCACCACCATCACCTTCCTCGGCGGCGGCCGTATGGATGTCGAGATCGTGCCGAGCAAGAAGCCGAAGCGGGCGCAGACCATCCCGCCGGAACAGCTGGTGCATGCCGTTGACCCGCTGAGCGGCGTGGTCTCGATCCTGCAGGCCCTGCATGTCGGCGCCGCGGCCTGCAAGGGCCAGGTGCCGGTGTTCGACGGGCGCCGCCTGTATCGCGCCGACCTGGCCGATGGCGGCACGGTGATGCTGCAGAAGGCCGATCAGGGGATGTATGGCGGCGAGACCCAGCGCTGCACCCTGACGCTGACGCCGATGGTGGGCGACTTCAACTTCGGCGACGAGCGGCGGACCACCAAGCCGACCGAGTATTTCCAGCGCAGCTCCCGCGTCTCGGACGAGCGGGTGATCGAGACCTGGCTGGCCTCGCCCGGCGGCGGATTGCCGGCGGTGCCGGTGCGGATTCAGAGCGAATCGCCCTGGGGGCTCGTGGTGGTGCATCTGCGGGCGGCGCAGGCCGGTGCCTCCTGATCTCAGCCGAGCCGCGTAACCCGTCGAAACAATAATTGAATTTGCCTTTCGGCTCCGCCGTGGCAGACCACGCGGAACGTTGTTCCGTGATTGTGGAGCCTTCGCCCCGTGAGCGCTGTCGCCTGCCTCATCCTCGCCGCCGGCAAGGGCACGCGGATGAAATCCGACCGTCCCAAGGTGATGCACGAGCTCGCCGGCCGGTCGATGCTCGGCCATGTGGTCGCCGCCGCCCGGGCCCTGGCGCCCGAGCGGATCGCCGTGGTGGTGGGCCCGGGGATGGAGGCGGTGGCGAAGAGCGTCGCCCCGGTCCCGACCGTGGTCCAGCCCGACCAGAAGGGCACCGGCGACGCCGTGCGCGCCGCGCTGCCGGCGATCGCGGGCTTTGACGGCGACGTCATCGTGCTGTTCGGCGACACGCCGCTGCTGACCGCCGCGACGCTGGAGCGGCTGGTGGCGGCCCGCCGCGCCCCGGAGAATCCGGCGGTGGTGGTGCTGGGCATGCGCCCGGATGACCCCTTGCAATACGGCCGGCTGGTGCTGACCGGCGATGGCGGCCTCGACCGCATCGTCGAGTTCTCCGAGGCCAGCGATTTCGAGCGTCAGATCGGCCTGTGCAACGCCGGCATCATGACCTTCGACGGCCGCCGCCTGCCGGAGCTGATCGCGGCGCTCAAGGCCAACAACGCCAAGGGCGAGTTCTTCCTGACCGACACGGTCGAGGCTGCCCGCGCCCGCGGCTGGGCCTGCAGCGTGGTCGAGGGCGACCCGGACGAGGTGCTGGGCATCAATTCGCGGGTCGAGCTGGCCGATGCCGAGACGATCCTGCAGGACCGGCTGCGCCGCCAGGCCATGCTGGGCGGCGCCACGCTGATCGACCCGAAGACTGTCTGGCTGTCGGCCGACACCAGGCTCGGCCGCGACGTCGTGATCGGCCCGTCGACCTTCTTCGGCCCCGGCGTCACGGTCGAGGACGGGGTCGAGATCCTGGGCTTCAGCCATATCGAGGGGGCGACGATCCGCAGCGGCGCCCGCATCGGGCCCTTCGCCCGGCTGCGTCCGGTCACGGTGGTGGGCGAGGGGGCGCATATCGGCAACTTCGTCGAGCTGAAGGCGGCGGACCTCGCCGCCGGCGCCAAGGCCAACCACCTGACCTATCTCGGCGACGTCTCGGTCGGCGAGAGGACCAATATCGGCGCCGGCACCATCGTCTCGAACTACGACGGCTACAACAAGTTCCGCACCAGCATCGGCGCCGAGGTCTTCGTCGGCTCCGACACCGTTCTGGTGGCGCCGGTGACGGTCGGCGACCGCTCCAACATCGCCGCCGGCAGCGTCATCACCCGCGACGTGGCCCCGGACGCGCTGGCGATCGGCCGTGCCCGGCAGGAGGACAAGCCCGGCTGGGCGCCCGCCTATCGCGAGAAGAAGAAGGCCGAGAAGGCCAAGCGGGCGCAGGAGAAGAGCTGAATGTGCGGCATCGTCGGCATCGTCGGGACCCGGCCGGTCGCGTCCCGCCTGGTCGAGGCGCTGAAGCGCCTGGAGTATCGCGGCTATGACTCGGCCGGCATCGCCACCCTGGTCGGCGGCCGGATCGAGCGGCGCCGGGCCGAGGGCAAGCTGGCCAATCTGGAGCGGCGCCTGGGCGACGACCCGGTCGACGGCACCATCGGCATCGGCCATACCCGCTGGGCGACGCATGGCCGGCCGAGCGAGACCAACGCCCACCCGCACGCGACCGACCGGGTCGCCATCGTCCACAACGGCATCATCGAGAACTTCCGCGAGCTGCGCCGCGAGCTCGAGGGGCTCGGCCACGTCTTCGCCACCGAGACCGATTCCGAGATCGTCGCCCATCTGGTCAGCCACTATCTCGACCAGCAGCTGCCGCCGCGCGAGGCCAGCGCCGCGGCGCTGAAGCGGCTGGAGGGCGCCTTCGCCCTGGCCTTCCTGTTCACCGGCGAGGAGGACCTGCTGGTCGTCGCCCGCCGGGGCTCGCCGCTGGCCATCGGCTTCGGCGACGGCGAGATGTATGTCGGCTCCGACGCGCTGGCGATCGGCGCGTGGACCGACCGGATCTGCTATCTCGACGAGGGCGACCGGGCGGTGATCGCCCGCTCCGGCGTCGAGATCTACGACGCCGAGGACCGGTCGGTGGAGCGGCCGGTGAAGCCGATCGCCCAGACCGGGGCGCTGATCGGCAAGGGCGATTTCCGCCACTACATGCTGAAGGAGATCTACGAGCAGCCGGCGGTGGTGGGCGACACGCTGCGCACCATGCTGGACCCGGCGACGCGCGCGATCGTGCCGCCGCCGCTGCCCTTCGACCTCGCCGGGGTGCCGCGCGCCACCATCGTCGCCTGCGGCACCGCCTTCTATTCCGGCATGGTGGCGAAATACTGGTTCGAGACCGTGGCCCGGCTGCCCGTCGAGATCGACATCGCCTCGGAGTTCCGCTACCGCGAGGCGCCGCTGCCCGAGGGCGGGCTGGCGATCTTCGTGTCGCAGTCGGGCGAGACGGCGGACACGCTGGCGGCGCTGCGCTATGCCCGGTCGCAGGGCCAGCGCATCCTGTCGATCGTCAATGTCCCCGACAGCTCGATCGCGCGCGAGAGCGACGCGGTGATCCAGACTCTGGCGGGACCGGAGATCGGCGTCGCCTCGACCAAGGCCTTCACCACCCAGCTGACCGTGCTGGCCTGCCTGGCGGTGGCGGCGGCACGGGCGCGCGGCGCCATCGACGCGGCGCGGGAGGCGGCGCTGTCCACCGCGCTGACCGAGGTGCCTGGCCGGCTGGCCGACGTGCTGAACCACGACGCCACGATCCGCGACCTCGCCCACCAGGTGGCGCTGGCCCGGGATGTTCTGTATCTCGGCCGTGGCCTGTCCTATCCGCTGGCGCTGGAAGGCGCCCTGAAGCTGAAGGAGATCAGCTACATCCACGCGGAAGGTTACGCCGCCGGCGAGATGAAGCACGGGCCGATCGCGCTGATCGACGACAAGGTGCCGGTGATCGTGCTGGCGCCGCGCGACGCGGTGTTCGACAAGACCGTGTCGAACGTGCAGGAGGTGATGGCCCGCGGCGGCAAGGTGCTCTTCTTCTCCGACCGCGACGGCATCGAGAGGCTAGGGCCGGGCCCGGCGGCGGCGATCGACCTGCCGGGCATCGACCCCTTCGTCGCGCCGATCCTCTACGCCGTGCCGGTGCAGCTGCTGGCCTATCACACCGCCGTGGCCAAGGGCACCGATGTCGACCAGCCCCGCAACCTGGCCAAGAGCGTGACGGTGGAGTAGGGCGGAGGCCGGCTCCCGCCGGTCCCTTGGCGCGGCTCAGACCGCCCGGACCTCGGCGAGCCGCCTGACCGCGTGCTCATCCTTCCAGCAGATGGCGGCTTCCCAGGCGGCCGACGCCTGGGCGGCGACGTCATGCGCGGCGCCGTCGAGGCCGGCGGCGTTGTGGGGCAGCGCCAGGTCGAGGTCGGGGACGTCGACATGCGACTCGTCCCAGTCGATCAGCGCGACCCGGTCGGCGGCCATGCGGATGTTGCGCGGATTGGGATCGCCGTGGACGACGCAGGTCGGGCGGCCGGCGAGCCGCGTCCATGCGGCCCGGCACCGGGCAACGGCCTCGGGCGGCATGGCGGTCAGGTCGATCCTCGTCCCGGTCTCGGCGTGCAGCAGGTCGGTCGAC
>NZ_JANX01000376.1 GCF_000767795.1 Inquilinus limosus MP06
GGTGGACAGGGGCTGCCCGGGGGCCGGCATGCAGCGCGCCGCCGGCTCGTGGTCGGCCACCTCCTCCAGCACCCGGCGCGGGGTGGTGTGCCGGTCCTCGACGTCGAGCACGCCGCCGATGATGACGATGCGGCCGGCGAACTCCCGCTGGAAGAAGTCGACCTGCCCGGCCTTGGCGCAGGCGGCCAGGTCGGCGAATTCGTAGATCGGCACGTCCCGCGGCCCGATGGTGAAGTCGATCAGCGGCTCGCCCCGCGACACCGCGGTGCCGGCCCGGGACACCAGCTCGGTCGCGAAGGACGGGGTCTCGCCCGCGCCGCCCTGCAGCGGCAGATGGGTGGGATAGAGGCGGACCACGTCGTCCTGGTCGCGGACGAGGTTGAGCGGGCGCAGATTGGCGTCGCCGCCGACCGCGATCACCTGGCCCCGGTCCGGCCGCACCGCCAGGTCGCCGGATTGGGCGTAGCCCAGCACCGCCTTGCCGGCCGGGCCGAGCGCCGCCAGGGCCTGCTTCAGCGGCCGGTCGTAATTGGGCTTGAGGTCGGGGAGGTCGAGCGTCGTCGGATAGACCTCGTCGAGGCCGATCACGGCCGCCCCGCCCTGGGCCAGCGCGGCCAGCACGAGGCCGAGCTCCGGCGTCCAGGCGACCTTCGGGCGGTTCTGCAGCGGCGGAGTACGATAGGTCTCCTCCCGGATCGCCACCACCGCCACCGGCAGGCGGTCGGGCAGCGCCCGGCGGGTCCAGCCGAGCGGCTGGTCGAGCCACAGCAGCGCGTCGACGCCCAGCCGCTGCAGGAAGGCGGCGCCGGGCAGCAGCAGCCCGCTGCCCAGGACCAGGCCGATCCCGAGCGCCACGGCCAGGCGGCGGAGCCTTCGCATCATCCGGACGGGAGGAAGCCGCGGGCCGCGCGTCAGCGCAGCACGACCGTGCCGCCCGCCCCCTTGGCGCCGGGGTCGATCGAGAACACGGCGGACCGGCCGTCCGCCTCGACCCGGTAGGGCACGCCGGTCTGCAGCTTCGGCGCGTTGCCCGGGTAGCGGAAGCCGCTGCCGCCCTCGCCTTCCCAGACCGTCTGCGGCGTCGGCGCGTCCAGCATCACGATGCGGACCATGCCGGCGGCGCCCGAGAATTGCGGCCGGGCGGAGGACACGGTGGTCTCGGCCCACAGGCTCTGGCTGAACGGGCTGTCCGACCGGCGAGCCTCGGCATTGAGCCGGGCGACCCCCGCCCCGGCCTCGGCCGACCGGGCGTCGACGGCGACCTGAGTCCGGCCGCAGCCGGCGCCGCTGGTCTGCACCTGGCCGCCGGCAACGCGGCTGGAGCCGCTGCCGACGGTGACGATACCGCCGCGGATGGTCTCGACCGTGCAGCCGTCGCCATAGGCCAGCGTCAGCCGTCCGCCGCGGCCGAGATTGATGGTCTGGCCGGGATAGACGCTGTCGGTGACCTCCACCCCCGCATCCGGGGCGCCGCTGATCGCCGTCACCTGGGCCGCGGGCTCTCCGCCGGGAACACGGATGTCGGAACTGCTGGAGTCGGGGTTGGTGACCGCGGGGAGAAGATCCCGCAGCAGCCCGTCGAACTGCGCCGAAGCCGTTGTCGGAACCAGGACGGCCGCCATCATCACGGCGGCAAACCATGTTGAAATAAACTTGTTCATATAGAACCACCCCGACCCGAAAATTTCGGCGAATGCTGGTCTGTCGCCGACGGGAAGTCAAATGCCCGGGCTTTGTGTCGGCTTGACGGCGGCCGCGCCACGGGATTGCGGCGGCGAAGCCCGGCGGCGCATTCTTGCCGCGCGGGCGCAGCAGGCTTAAGGTCGATGGGCTCTTATGTCTGACCTTTAAGCGGATCATGGCCGTTCCCCAATCGCACCGCCCCGCCCTCGCCGACCGCGCCGCCACCGCCCTGGGCGCCCTGCTGGGCGACCGCTTCTCCACCGCCGCGGCGGTGCGCGAGCAGCATGGGCGGGAGGAGACCTGGCACCCGACCATGCCGCCGGACGCGGTCGCCTTCCCGCGCTCGACCGAGGAGGTGGCGGCGGTGGTGCGGATCTGCGCCGAGCACGAGGTGCCGGTCGTGCCCTACGGCACCGGCACCTCGCTGGAGGGCGGCATCGCGGCGCTGCGCGGCGGCGTCACCATCGACCTGTCGCAGATGAACCGGGTGACGCGGGTCTCGGCCGAGGATCTCGACTGCACGGTCGAGGCCGGGGTGACGCGCAAGCAGCTGAATGAGCATCTGCGCGACACCGGCCTGTTCTTCCCGATCGACCCCGGCGCCGATGCCAGCCTGGGCGGAATGGCGGCGACCCGCGCCTCCGGCACCAACGCCGTGCGCTACGGCACCATGCGCGACAACGTGCTGGGGCTGACGGTGGTGCTGGCGGATGGCCGCATCATCCGCACCGGCGGCCGGGCCCGCAAATCCTCGGCCGGCTACGACCTGACCCGGCTGTTCGTCGGCTCGGAGGGCACGCTGGGCCTGATCACCGAGGTGACGCTGAAGCTGTACGGCATCCCGGAAGCCATCTCCTCGGCCGTCTGCGCCTTCCCGACCGTGGCCGACGCGGTGAACACGGTGATCGCCACCATCCAGCTCGGCATCCCGGTGGCCAGGATCGAGCTGCTGGACGAGGTGCAGATCGGCGCCAGCAACGCCTATTCGAAGCTCGACCTCGAGGTGGCGCCGACGCTGTTCTTCGAGTTCCACGGCACCGAGGCCGGGGTGGCGGAACAAGCCGAGACGGTCAAGGCGCTGGCGCAGGAGAATGGCGGCGGCGACTTCCGCTGGGCCACCAAGGCCGAGGACCGCAACCGGCTGTGGGAGGCTCGGCACAAGGCCTATTACGCCGGCATCGCCCTGCGCCCTGGCTGCCGCGGCATGCCGACCGATGTCTGCGTGCCGATCAGCCGCCTGGCAGACTGCCTGGTCGAGACCAAGGCCGACATCGAGGCCAGCGGCCTGGTGGCGCCGATCGTCGGCCATGTCGGCGACGGCAACTTCCACACCTGCATGATCCTCAACCCCGACGACCATGAGGAGATCGCCCGCGCCGAGGCCTTCCACGACCGGCTGGTGATGCGGGCCCTGGCGATGGGCGGCACCTGCACCGGCGAGCACGGCATCGGCTATGGCAAGATCCGCTTCCTGGAGCAGGAGCATGGCGACGGTGTCGCGGTGATGCAGACGCTGAAGCGGGCGCTCGACCCCGCCGGCCTGCTCAACCCCGGCAAGGTCCTGCCCGGGAACTGACCCAGGGTCCCCTTACCCGAAGAGGGCCCACAGCAGCACGATCACCACGGCCACGGCGATGACCGCCACGACCGGGGCGTTGCGCTTCGGTTCGGGCGCGGCGGCCTCGTGGCTGGGCGCCCCGCTGGTCACGCCCGCCGGATAGGCCGGGGGATCGCTGGCCGGGAACGACTCCTCGATCGCCTCGTCAACCTTGTCGTCCGGCGCCGGCTCGGCCTGGCGCGGCTCGGCAGCAGACATCGTGGCCTCCCTTGTCGCCTTCCCTCTCAACGGAGAGTGCGGTGCCGAGTTCCCCCCGGCCCCGCCAACCCGTATCATGGCACAATCATGCCCAGGCTGCGCATCCGCATCGACTTCGACCCCGCCGGCCCGGACCGGCAGCTCGGCCCCGGCAAGATCGGGCTGCTCGAGCACATCGCCGAGACCGGCTCGATCTCCGCCGCCGGGCGGGCGATGGGCATGTCCTATCGCCGCGCCTGGCTGCTGATCGACAGCCTGAACGGCTGCTTCCGCGAGAAGGTGATCGAGACCCGGCATGGCGGCCCGCAGGGCGGGGGCGCCGCGCTGACCCCCTTCGGCCAGTGGCTGGTCGAGCAGTACCGCGCGATCGAGGCGGAGACGGCGGCCAGCGTGGTGCGGCGGCTGGACGGGCTGCAGACGGCGACGGCGGCGCCGGGCGAGGCCGCGGCCGAGCCGGCGGAGATCAAGGACTAGCCGGGTTCAGCCGGCCGGCCGGTACGGGCGGCAGGGCGCTGTCCGGCGACCGGCCGAACGCCTCGGCCCGCGGCCGCTCTCCGTCGAGATTGCGGGACGCGAAGGCGGCCCCGACCACCATCCCGACCGAGGGGCCGATGACCGCCCAGAGAATGAGGGCGATGATCACGGCCGCTCCTCCATCCGTCCGCACTGCACGCAGGATCTCGTCGCCCGCGGCCCGGGATGTCCGGCGGGCGGGGCGTGCAGCGGGACCCAGGCGGGTCGGCGGCGGTCATACAGCTCGCCATACAGATCGAAGGACGGGCCCTGTCCCGGCCCGCCGGACGCTGTCTCACCCGCCCGGCGAGGGAGATTCGGCAGCAGAGGCTCCTCCTCCTCGTCATCCCACCAGGCGATGACGACCGCCCCGGCGATGAAGGCCAGGACCGGCCCGAGGGCGGCCCAGACGATCAGGCAATCCATCATCGCCGGCGCTCCGCGAGGGTGACGGCCGGCGACCGCCGGCGAGCGGCCGGGAGGCGGGACCGCAGATACACCCCGAGCCACGGCAGCATCGTCAGGATCGGCTGCAGCATCGCTGTCTCCTCAGAACAGGCCGGACAGCCGGAGCAGGGACAGGCTCGTCAGCCGGTCAATGGCGATATCGATCAGCAGCAGCCCGGCGCCGGCCATCAGCGCGATCGCGAAGGCGGTGACCACGATGTGGCGGATCACCCGGCGGCTGGCGATGTCCCGCGGACCGCAGCCGGGGTCCGGCACGATCGGCGGCAAGGCCTCGCGGGTCGCGGTCGACTCCAGGGTTCGCATGGAGGTTCCTTTTTGTGGGAAATTCTCCCACGATCAATCTGTGGGATTAATGCCCACGTCAAATGAAATCTCTGTTTTGTGGGTACTTTTCCCACACACCGCCGTGCTACAGTTGCCCGCGCCGATGGGATCCTGCCCGAGAATGCCTGCCTCTCTGCACCCGCCACCCCAGGCCCTGATGAAGCCGCTGGCGCGCCTGCTGCGGCCGCTGGTCCGGCTGCTGATCCGCAGCGGCGTGACCTTTCCGGTCCTGGCCGACCTGCTGCGCGGCCTGTATGTCGACGTCGCGGCGCGCGACCTGCTGGCCGACCCCAAGGCGCAGACCGACAGCCGCATCAGCCTGCTGACCGGCGTGCACCGGAAGGAGATCCGCCGGCTGCGCACCGAGGCCCCGGCCGCGGACGGAGTGCCGGAGGTGGTGACGCTGGGCAGCCAGATCATCGCCCGCTGGCTGGCCGCGCCGCCCTATGCCGATGCGGACGGGCGGCCGCGGCCCCTGCCGCGCGCGGCCCGGGACGCGGGCGAGGCCTCGTTCGAGGGCCTGGTCGAATCGGTGACCAAGGATGTGCGGGCCCGGGCGGTGCTGGACGACTGGCTGGGCCAGGGGATCGTGTCGCTGGACCGGGAGGACCGGGTGCATCTGAGCCAGGCCGCCTTCATCCCGCGGCCGGGCGGGGAGGAGCAGCTGTTCTACTTCGCCCGTAACCTGCACGATCACATCGCCGCCGCGGCCGCCAATGTGGCGACCGCCGGGCCGGCGCCGTTCCTGGACCGCAGCATGCATTACGATCGGCTGCGGCCGGAGACGGTGGTGCAGCTGGAGGCGACGGCGCGCGAGGCGGCGCAGCAGCTGCTGACCGACGTCAACCGCATCGCCCTGGCCATGGCCGACGCGGACGACAAGGCCGCCGAGGGCGAACCGGTCACGCCGCTGCGCCGGATCAACCTGGGTGTCTACGTGTATGTCGACGATGATCCGGTCGACGAGGAGACGGCGCCGTGACGAGCCGTATGCGACTCCTGGCGCTTGCCTGCCTGGCGGCCGCCTGCTCTCCCGCCGGGACGGAAAACCGTCCGGCTGCCCCGCCTCCGGCGACGACGGCCGCGACTGTCGCCGACCGCGGCATCGGCGGCACCGGCATCTCGCCGGTCGAGGACCGCGGCATGGGCGGCACCGGCATCGTCGGCGTCATCACCGGCTTCGGCAGCATCTGGGTGAACGGCATCGAGGTCGAGTTCGACCCGGCGACGCCGGTGCGGGTCGAGGGCAGCAGCGCCCGCGGCGATGTCCTGCGCGTCGGCCAGGTCGCGGTGATAACGGCGTCCGGCAGCGGCTCGCGCCTTGACGCCCGCAGCATCATCGTGCGCCACGAGGTCTCCGGCCCGGTCGAGGCGGTCGAGTCGAATGGAACCGCGCTGCGCGTCGCCGGGCAGCGCGTCACCTTCGCCGGCC
>NZ_JANX01000377.1 GCF_000767795.1 Inquilinus limosus MP06
CCAGCCGCGCCCCGGAGCACGGCCCCCGGGACCACCACGGCCCAGGACAACCCCGTCTACGAGATGCTGCGGATGCGGGCCAGGGCGTCGCGGCCGCTGCCGACGCATTGAGGGACCGCGGGAGGACATAGCGAGCGGTGAACCGGGCGCCGCCCGCCGATCGGGCAGGACTACCCCGCCGCGCGCCGGGATTCCTCGACCACGACGCGGCCGGGCTTGCCCAGCGCCTTGGCCACGGCGTCGAGCCGGCGGTCGACGGCGAGGCCGGTCAGCGCCTCTTCGTCGGACGGCAGGCTCAGCACGACCGATTCGCCCGAGACCGTGAGGCTGGTGCGCTCAAGCAGCGAGGTGGCGCCGCCGGTCAGGGTGTGGGCCAGGCGCAGGGCCTGGCCGAGCAGCAGCACCCGGCTGCGCATCTCCTCGGTCAGCAGCTCCAGCACCGGCCCGGTCAGCGCGTCGCCCAGCGTGCCGCCGTAGCGGACATAGACGGCGGCCGCCAGGAACACCCGCTCGGCATGGTCCAGCCCGGCGACCGGCATGCGCAGCACCCGCAGCCAGGCATGCTCGGCCCGGTAGTCGGGATGCTCGAACCAGCCGATGTCGGAGAGCAGGCTGGCCGCCTGGCGCAGCCGGGCATGGTCCGCCGTCTCCTCCGGGAACACCGACCGGGTCCATTCCGCCACCACCTCGGCATGGCCGAAGCGGTCGAGCCGGTGGGCCAGTTCGGCCGCGGCGTAGATCAGCGGGTCGCGCGCCTGGTCCTCCGGCGCCAGCAGGTCGTAGAGATGACCCTCGCGCAAGCCGAGGGCCGAGAACACCACCCGCGCCGGCTTCAGCGTCTTCAGCACGCCTTCCAGCACCAGCGCCGCCATCGGCAGCATCTCGACCCGGCGGCGCGAGATCGCGGCGCCGGACAGCGCCCCCTTGCTCTGCTTCGCCACCAGCCCGACGAATTCGGCCAGCGCCCCGGTCGGCACCGTGTACTGGTGGATGATGTGCAGCGGGTGGTTCTCGCGCTCCATGAACAGCTTGGCGATGGCGCGCCAAGCGCCGCCGACCGGGTAGAAGCTGCGGCCGGCATAGAGCTGCAGCCAGTCCTGCTGCGCCAGCGTGTCGAGCACGACGCTGCGTGCTTCCTTGCGCGCGCCGGTCTCGTCCATCAGCCGGAACGGCCCGAGCGGCAGGGTCACCTGCTCGCGGATCTCGCCGCGGTCGAGCCCGACCAGCTCGAGCGAGCCGCCGCCGAGATCGCCCATCACGCCGTCGACGTCGCGGATGCCGGAAAGCACGCCGAGGGCGGACAGCCGCGCCTCCTCCACCCCGCTGATCACGGTGATCGGCAGGCCGCAGCGGCGCTCGACCTCGGCGACGAAATCGGCGCCGTCCTCGGCCTCGCGAACCGCCGCCGTGGCCAGCACGTCGACCCGGTCGACGCCCATGCCCTCCAGCAGGCGGGTGAAGCGGGCGAGGTTGTCCAGCGCCTGGACCACCCCCTCGGGCGACAGGCGGCCGGCCTGGCCGAGCCCGCGGCCGAGGCCGCACATCACCTTCTCGTTGAACACCGGCACGGGCGACCGGGTGACCCGGTCATAGACGACAAGCCGGATCGAGTTCGAGCCGATGTCGATGACTCCCACCCGCCCCGGTCGGGACGGCACGATCGGTCCGATACGGAACACCGGGTCTCAGATCCTTATTCCGCGGGCTTGACCAGGCGGCGCGGCGCCCGCTTGGCATCCTTCAACGCGCTGCCCCGGCCCGACAGGCTGGGGTTGGTCATGAAGTACATATGCGCGCTGAAGGCATCCTCCGGCGCGTCGTGCCGATGATAACGGCCATCGGGGGCCAGCATCCAGGTGTTCGATTCGTCCTTCAGGTTGGCCAGCATGATCTGCTCCATCACCTGTTGGCGGACGGTGGCGTTCTCCAGCGGCACCAGGCTCTCGATCCGGCCGTCGAGGTTGCGCGGCATCCAGTCGGCCGAGGACAGCAACACCTTGGCCTGGCGCGACGGCAGCCTCTGGCCGTTGGCGAAGCACAGGATGCGGGCATGCTCGAGGAAGCGGCCGACGATCGAATGCACCCGGATGTTGTCGGACAGGCCGGGCACGCCGGGGCGCAGGCAGCAGATGCCGCGGATCACGAGATCGATCTCCACCCCGGCCTGAGAGGCCTTGTAGAGCCTGTCGATGATGGTGGCGTCGACCAGCGCGTTCAGCTTGACCCAGATCTGGGCCGGCTTGCCGGCCCTGGCGTTCTCGATCTCGGCGTCGATCAGCTCCATGATCCGCTCGCGCAGGAACAGGGGCGCGATCGACAGCTTCTCCAGCTTCGCCGGCTTGGCGTAGCCGGTCATGTAGTTGAACATCGCCGCGGCGTCGCGGCCGAGGGCCGGGTCGCAGGTGAAGAAGCTGAGGTCGGTGTAGATCTTGGCGGTGATCGGGTGGTAGTTGCCGGTCCCGAAATGGGTGTAGGTGCGCAGGCCGCCCTGCTCGCGCCGCACCACCATCGAGACCTTGGCATGGGTCTTCAGATGGATGATGCCGTACACCACCTGGGCGCCCGCCCGCTCCAGGTCGCGGGCCCAGCGGATGTTGGCCTCCTCGTCGAAGCGGGCCTTCAGCTCGACCATCGCGGTGACCGACTTGCCGGCCTCCGCCGCCTCGACCAGCGCCTGGACGATCGGCGAATCCTTCGAAGTGCGGTACAGGGTCTGCTTGATCGCCACCACGTCGGGGTCGCGCGCCGCCTGGCGCAGGAACTGCACGACGATATCGAAGCTCTCATACGGGTGGTGGACGATGATGTCCTTGGCCCGGATCGCGGCGAAGCTGTCGCCGCCGAAGTCGCGCACCCGCTCCGGGAAGCGGGCGTTGTAGGGCGGGAACAGCAGCTCCGGCCGCTCGTCGACGATCAGCTTCTTGGTGTCGACCAGGCCCAGCAGCCGGTCCTGGGAATAGACGTCGTCCTCCTTGACCTTCAGCTTCTCGCACACGAAGTGGCGCAGCGTCTCCGGCACGTCGGCGGAGACGGAGAGGCGGATGACGATGCCCTTGCGGCGCCGCTTCAGCGCGCTCTCGAAGGTCTTGACCAGGTCCTCCGCCTCCTCGTCGATCTCCATCTCGCTGTCGCGGATCACCCGGAAGGTGCCGCTGGCGCGCGGAGTGAAGCCGGGGAACAGCCGGTCGAGGAACAGCATCACCACGTCTTCGAGCAGGGCGAAGCGGATCGGTGCCCCGGGCAGGCGGATGAAGCGGTCCAGCTGCGGCGGCAGCGGGACGATCGCCTCCATCTCGTCCTGCGACTCCTCGCCGGTGGCGACCAGGGCGAGGGCCAAGCAGAGGCCGAGATTGGGGATGAAGGGGAAGGGGTGGGCCGGGTCGATCGCAAGCGGCGTCAGCACCGGGAACATCTCGCTGAGGAACCGCTCCTCCAGCCACGCCTTCTCCGGCCTGGTCAGCTCGTCCGGTCGGGCCACGACGATGCCGGCGGCGCGCAGCTCCTCGCTCAAGGCCCGCCAGCAATGCTGCTGGTCGCGCATCAGCTCCTGCACCCGGGCGGTGATCTCACCCAGCTGCTGCGCCGGGCTGCGCCCGTCCTGGCTGGGCGAGGCGACGCCGAGCGCCACCTGCGCCTTCAGCCCGGCAACGCGGACCATGTAGAATTCGTCCAGGTTGGAGGCCGAGATCGACAGGAAGCGCAGCCGCTCCAGCAGCGGGTAGCGGGTGTTGTAGGCCTCCTCCAGCACACGCTGGTTGAAGGCCAGCCAGGACAGCTCGCGGTTGATGAACCGGTCGGGCGAATCCGCGGCGATGGCAGGCTGTGCGGGGCCCCGAGCGGCCTCCGGCGCCTCGGCGGACACAGCCTCGGCGGTGCTCTGCAACATGCTCACGGATGGCCTCCGAACCGTCATCGATCGTAACAAAACTGTAATATCAAGCCCTTGTGGAGGCTCGACGTCATCGCACTATACACAAGCCTCAACGGGGAGCGCCACGACGAGGCGACGATATCGCTGCCGGCGAGCCTTGTGGACATGGGCGCTTTCTCCGCTTTCCCTGCCTTGACATACTTCATCGGCCACGGAGGGGCGTCTCCCATGCTGCATCATGTCGAAATCTACGTCTCGGACCTGAGCGCGTCGCACGGCTTCTGGTCCACGCTTCTGGCAAGGATCGGATACAGGGAGACCGGCCGCTGGGACGACGGCTTCACGCTCGCCGGCGATGACGCCCCCTACCTCACCTTCGTGCAGGTGGCCGACAGGCATGCGTCGCGGCCGTATCACCGGTGCGGCGTCGGCCTCAATCATCTGGCCTTCCGGGTGAACGGCAGGGATGCCGTCGATTCCCTGAGGCAGCACTGCCTGCGGACCGGCATCCCCTGCCTGTACGAGGACCGGTACCCGTTCGCGAATGGCGGGACCGACTACTACGCCCTGTTCGTCGAGGATCCGGACCGGATCAAGGTCGAGTTCGTCGCCGCCTGAGGCGGACACCGGCCCGGATGCCGTGCCACCGCCTCAGCTCATGGCGAAGACGGGCATGCGGTCGCCGACGCCGCGCAGCGCCAGCGCCTGCGGCCGGGCCTCGACCCCGCGCGACGACAGCAGCCGCGCCGCCTCCGCATCCCGCACCACCGGCTGGGTGGCGTAGATGCTGTCGCCGGTCGCCGCCGCCTGCACCCGCGACGCGATGTTGACGGTCTGGCCGAAATAGTCCTGGCGGTCGTTGAGGTTCACCGCCAGGCACGGCCCTTCATGTATGCCGATCTTCAGGATCAGCTCCTCCGCCCCCCGCCGCGCGTTCAGCTGCCGCATCGACTCCCGCATCCGCAGGGCGGCGGAGACGGCGCGGCGCGGCACCGGGAAGGTCGCCATCACCGCGTCGCCGATGGTCTTGACCACGGCGCCGGATTCGGAGGCGACGATCTCGTTCAGGATCTGGAAGTGGGAGCGCACCAGGTCATAGGCGACCAGGTCGCCGACCCGCTCGTAGAGGTCGGTCGACCCCTTCAGGTCGGTGAACAGGAAGGTCAGGCTCATGATCTTGAGCCGCTGCTCGACGTCCAGCGTCTCGGTCCGGTACAGGTCGCGGAAGGTCTGGTTGGTCAGCAGCTGCTTGGCGGTCAGATACGGACGCCGGCCGCCGATCAGCCCGCACAGCTCCGGCCCCGCCGCGTAGATTCCGACCAGTACCCGCCGCTCCGTCCGGTTGTCCAGCAGGAGCCGGAGCGGGCCGGGCGCCAACGTCGACCGGGTGACGCCGGAATGGCCGCTGGTGAAGATCACGGACAGGTCCCGGCGCTCCGCCGTCGGCTCGCCCCCGGCCTCGACCAGATGAGCCGTGTGGGTCACCGGATCGAAGACGATCACGGGTTGCGTCGGAATCTGCAGCGCCAGGATCATCCGCTCACCGGCCTGCAGCTCGACCGTCTCCAGCATCGCCCGGCGGCTGAGCTCGTCGAACGCGCCCCGCTCGGGGAAGACCAGGCCGGACCCGAAGAACACCTGCCGGTGATAATCCCAGAAGCCGAGGCTGTCGGGGTCATGGGCGCCGATGCGGCGGATCCGCGGGCTGACCGTGAAGCTGACCTCGACCGTGTCGTCGAGCACGGGCTCGCTGCTCACAGCGCAGAAGGCGCAATGGTAGTCCTGCTGCCGCACGGTGCGCAGCGTGGTGTTGGCGCCGAGCACGCCGCCGCAGCTCGGGCACAGGATGTTCCAGGACATCTCGAACAGGCCCAGCCGCGACGCCTGCAGCAGGGCCGCGATCACCCCCTCCTCGTCCAGGCCGCGCCCGGCCGCGAAGCCCAGGGCGTTGACCCGGGCGAGATCCTCGTCGCGGCCGTTGCGGACGAGATCCTCCAGCGCATCGACCACGGCGGGATCGGCCGAGCGGCGCAAGGCGTCGAAGAGGGCGTCGCTGTCCTGCATGGGCGGATCATACCCCAGCCGGCCCGGTGGCGGACAGGGGCGCCGCACGCTTGCGACAGGGCGCTCCTGGGGCCGGGCTGGCGTCCATCCCGGAGAGGCCTGCTCCGGGATGGGCCGGCGCCGACCTAGCGCCGCCCGCCGAACAGCGAGCCGAGGATGCCGCGGACCACGGCGCGGCCGATCGAGCTGCCCAGCGTGCCCGCCGCGGTGCCGCCGACGCTGCGGCCCAGGCTGCGGCCGAGCTGGGTCGCCGACCGAGCTGCCGGCGCTGCGGATCACGTCCCTGAAGATCGATTC
>NZ_JANX01000378.1 GCF_000767795.1 Inquilinus limosus MP06
ACCACCGCGACCATCGGCTCGGACCAGGCCGGCCCCTCGCTCCAGCCCCTCGCTGTCCGGCAGGGGCGGAATGACGAAGCCGAGGTCGCAGCGGCCGCCGCGCAGATCGTCCAGCTGCCGCATCGTGGTCGCCTCGCGCAGGTCCAGCGCCAGGCCGGGGTGGCGGGCGCGAAGCGCCTTCAACAGCGGCGGCAGGCGCTCGAACATGGCGCTGCCGACGAAGGTGACGCGCAGCAGGCCGGTCAGCCCCTGCCCCGCCTGGCGGGCCACTGCCACCGCATGCTCGGCCTGGGCCAGGGTGCGGCGCGCCTCCTCCAGCAGCGCCGTGCCGGCCGGGGTCAGCGCCACCCGGCGGCGGCTGCGGTCGAACAGGGCGGCGCCGACCACATCCTCCAGCCGCTTCATCGCGGTGCTGAGCGGCGGCTGCGCCATGCCCAGGCGCTCGGCCGCGCGGCGGACATGCCGCTCCTCGGCCACGGCGATGAACTGGCGCAGGAGGCGGAGCTCGATCATGGGATGATATCCAGCAAATATCGGAACCTCATGATCTCATATTTGAAGTATGTGAGGCCGGGCGCCACCTTCCGCTCATCGCAACGGGAGAGTGGATCGATGGCACGGGTGATGGTGGTCAGCGGCGGCGGCACGGGCATCGGCCTGGCGGTGGCGCAGCGCTTCGCCGGGCAGGGCGAGCAGGTGGTGATCCTGGGGCGCCGGGCCGCCGTGCTGGAGGACGCGGCCTCGGCGATCGGGCGGGAGCATCCTTCGGCCCCGCCGGTGCTGGCGCTGCCGGGCGACCTGTCGCGGCCGGAGACGGTCGAGGCGCTGTGCCAAGAGATCGGCCAGCGCTTCCCGGCGGTCGACGCGCTGGTGCATGCCGCCGGCGGGAACGCCATCCTGCAGGCCCCGCCGGGCCATTACGACGACGGGCTGGCCGGGGTGGCCCGGCGCTGGAGCGACAATTTCGCCGGCAACGTGCTGTCGGCCGTGCTGCTGACCGAGGGGCTGCGCGACCGGCTGCGGGCGCCCGGCGGCCGGGTGGTGCTGGTCAGCTCGATCGCCGCCTATCGCGGCTCCGGCGCCGGCTGCTACGGTGCCGCCAAGGCCGCGCTGCACCCCTATGGCTACGACCTCGCCGCGGCCCTTGGCCCGCGCGGCATCACCGTCAACATCGTCGCCCCGGGCTATATCCGCGACACCGGGTTCTTCTCCGATCGCCTCCCGGCGGAGCGGCAGGCGGCGCTGATCGCCGAGACCTCGACCCGCCGCGCCGGGCTGCCGGCCGACATCGCCGACGCCGTGGCCTGGCTGGCCTCGCCCGGCGCCGCCCATGTCACCGCCCAGGTGATCCAGGTGAATGGCGGGGCCGAGCGCGGCCATTGACCGACGGGATCCGCAACGAAAAAGGCCCGGCTTGCGCCGGGCCTTGATCCGTTCACCGTCGTGGGGCCGATCAGCCCTCGGCGCCCTCGGCCTCGGCCGCGGCGGCCTTCAGCTCGGCGTCGCGCGCCTTGTCGGCGGCGCCCTTGGCGTCGCGGTCGCGGTCGACCAGCTCGATCACGGCCATCGGGGCGGCATCGCCGTAGCGGAAGCCGGCCTTGAGCACGCGGGAGTAGCCGCCGGCGCGGGTCTTGTAGCGCTCGGCGATCACCGAGAACAGCTTAGTCACCACGTCGTCGTCGCGCAGCTGGGCATAGGCCAGACGGCGATTGGCGAGGCCGCCCTTCTTGCCGAGGGTGATCAGCTTCTCGACGATCGGGCGCAGATCCTTCGCCTTCGGCAGGGTGGTCTTGATCTGCTCATGGGTGATCAGCGCCGCCGCCATGTTGGCGAACATCGCCTTGCGGTGGCTGCTGGTGCGGCTGAAACGACGTCCGGTCACTCCGTGACGCATGGCGATATCTCCTCATGGCTTGGCCCCCGCGGGGGTCCGATGGCGGGACCCGCCGCCTGCCCGTGCGGGACAGAACGGCGGGGTACAGACTCGTCAGCCGATCAGAACGGCTCCTCGAGCTTCTTGGCGAGATCCTCGATGTTCTCCGGCGGCCAGTTCGGGATCTCCATGCCGAGATGGAGGCCCATGGTCGACAGCACTTCCTTGATCTCGTTCAGCGACTTGCGGCCGAAGTTCGGGGTGCGAAGCATCTCCGCCTCGGTCTTCTGCACCAGGTCGCCGATATAGACGATGTTGTCGTTCTTCAGGCAGTTGGCCGAGCGCACCGAGAGCTCGAGCTCGTCCACCTTCCGCAGCAGGTTGCGGTTGAACGGCATGTCCTCCGAGGTCTCCTCGCGGTGATCGCGCGACGGCTCCTCGAAATTGATGAACAGCTGCAGCTGGTCCTGCAGGATGCGGGCGGCCAGGGCCACCGAATCCTCCGGCGTCACCGCGCCGTTGGTCTCGATCGTCAGCGACAGCTTGTCGTAGTCGGTGACCTGGCCGACGCGGGTGTTCTCGACCTTGTACGAGACCTTGCGGATCGGGCTGTACAGGGCGTCGACCGGGATCAGGCCGATCGGCGCGTCCTCCGGCCGGTTCATGCTGGCCGGGACGTAGCCCTTGCCGACATTGACCGTGAACTCCATCGCCAGCTTGGCGCCGTCGTCGAGGGTGCACAGCACCAGCTCGGGGTCCATGATCTCGATGTCCGGCCCGGTGACGATGTCGCCGGCCTTGACCACCTTCGGGCCTTCGGCGTTCAGCCGCATCTTCTTCGGGCCCTCGGCGTGCATGCGCAGCGACAGCGCCTTGACGTTGAGGACGATGTCGGTGACGTCCTCGCGGACGCCCGGGATCGACGAGAATTCGTGCAGCACGCCGTCGATGTGGATCGCGGTGACCGCGGCGCCCTGCAGCGAGGACAGCAGCACGCGGCGGATGGCGTTGCCGAGGGTCAGGCCGAAGCCGCGCTCGAGCGGATCGGCGACCAGGGTCGCCTTGCGCTGCGAATCGTCGCCCGGCTGGACGTCGAGAGCGTTGGGCTTGATCAGTTCCTGCCAGTTGCGCTGAAGCACTGTCGTCTCAATCCTGTTCTGCCACGAAAGGCCGGATACGGCCGAAACGCCGGCGGGGTGAGCCCCCTTCCGATCCCATGCTTGGACCCTGTGGCACCTGGTCCTGTCCCGGATCGGCCGGCGGTACTGTGCTGCGAAAAAGGCGGCGGCCCGCGCCGCCCCGGTCCCGGCGAAGGGATGGGGGCGGCGCGGGCCGGGCCGGCCTCAGACGCGGCGCTTCTTGCGCGGACGGACGCCGTTGTGCGGGATCGGCGTGACGTCGCGGATCGAGGTGATCTGGAAGCCGATCGACTGCAGGGCGCGCAGCGCGCTCTCACGGCCGGAGCCGGGGCCCTTCACGTTGATCTCGAGCACGCGCATGCCGTGCTCCTGGGCCTTGCGGCCGGCATCCTCGGCGGCGACCTGGGCGGCGTAGGGAGTCGACTTGCGGCTGCCCTTGAAGCCCATGCCACCGGCCGACGACCAGGCGATGGCGTTGCCCTGGGCGTCGGTGATGGTGATCACCGTGTTGTTGAAGGACGAGTTCACGTGGGCGACGCCCGAGGTGATGTTCTTGCGCTCGCGACGACGCAGACGGGCGTTCGCGGCGGCAGCTGCTGGCTTGGCCATGGTTCGCTCGCCTTCCGATTACTTCTTCTTGCCCGCGATGGGCTTCGCCGGACCCTTGCGGGTGCGGGCGTTGGTGTGGGTGCGCTGGCCGCGGACCGGCAGGCCCTTGCGGTGACGCAGGCCGCGGTAGCAGCCGAGGTCCATCAGGCGCTTGATGTTCATCGCGATCTCGCGACGCAGATCGCCCTCGACCGTGTAGTCGGAGTCGATGGTCTCGCGGATGCGCAGGATCTCGTCTTCGGTCAGCTCGTTGACGCGGCGGTCGGCCGGGATGCCGAGCTTGTCGATGATGGTCTGGGCGGTGTGGCGCCCGATGCCATGGATGTAGGTGAGCGCGATCAGGACGCGCTTCTGGGTCGGGATATTGACGCCGGCAATACGTGCCACGTCTCTCTCCTGTGCGGTTGCCACCTTCGGTGCCGCCGCTGCCCTGCCCTGTCGGGCCTGGCCTGCAACGCCGGGTTGGCTGGTTCATGTCTGCCCGCGGGCCGGAGCGGCCGCGCGAACGCCTTGCGCTTCGGTCGCCTTCCGGCTCCGAAGCGGGCGGAGTATAGTGATCGGCAGGACAGAGTCAACCGCCGGGATTCGCACTCGGAATCCGCGCGGCCGGGGTCGACAGCGACCGAACCATAACCGGGACCGATCCGGCTTGTCACCTGCGCAATTGTGATGATTTTCTTGAGCATGGCCGGCGACCCTGGCCGGCGCAGCAGGAGACGGATCATGCAGAACCTGCCGGTCCTTCGCGCCCTCGCCGCCAATTGGGGCGCCATCGCGCTGCGCGGCGTCCTCGCCATCCTGTTCGGAATCCTGGCTTGGCTGTGGCCGGGCATGACGCTGGCGGTGCTGATCATCCTCTACGCCGCCTATGCGCTGGTGGACGGGGTGATGGGCATCGTCGTCGGCATCCGCGGCCGCAACTGGGGCTATGCCCTGCTCGGCCTCGCCGGCGTGATCGCCGGGCTGGTCGCCGCCGTATGGCCGCTGCTGACCGCGATCGTGCTGGTCACCATCATCGGCATCTGGGCGATCGTGATCGGAGCGATGGAGATCGCCACCGCCATCCGCCTGCGTCATGAGATCGAGGGCGAGTGGCTGCTGGCCCTGACCGGGGCGCTGTGGGTGCTGTTCGGCGCCTACGCCCTGGTCTTCCCCGGCGCCGGGGCGCTGTCGCTGGTCTGGCTGATCGCCACCTGGGCCGTGGTGATCGGCGTGCTGCAACTGATCCTGGCCTTCCGCCTGCGCCGCCTGGCGCACCACCACGGCGCCGCCACCTGACCGTGCCGCCATGGCGTGACGCCGGTGCCGCGGCCGTGCCACCCTGCCCGCACCGCAATCGCAGAGGGCACCGCCATGGCATCGGATCTGGTCGAATACGAAGAGGCGTCGCCGGAGGTGCGCGCCGTCTACGACGACATCATGGCCACCCGCCGGATCGACCGGGTCAACAACTTCTGGAAGGCGCTGGCGATGCATCCGCCGACGCTGAAGCGGACCTGGGAGAGCCTGAAGGAGGTCATGGCCCCCGGCGCGCTGGACCCGCTGGTGAAGGAGATGGTGTATCTCGCCGTCAGCACCACCAATGGCTGCGGCTACTGCATCGCCTCGCACAGCGTGGCGGCGCGCAAGGCCGGCATGACCGACGCGATGCTGGGCGAGCTGATGGCCGTGGTCGGCATGGCCAACGAGACCAACCGCCTGGCCACCGGCCTGCAGGTGCCGATCGACGAGGCGTTTCGGCCGGACCGCGGGAGCTGAGCCGCGCACCTGCCAAGCGCGCTCTGGCGGGACATTTTAGCTTGGGAGCACTGAACAAAATTTCCTGCTGCAGAAATATTTCTACACCCAAAAATAATCAGCGAACCAAACTCGACTTCAAAGATTCTTACATTTTCCAGCTTACTGAAAAGTAAATATTTCATGCCGCTCCAATGGATATATGACTTTTCAAGTCAAATTTCACATCAGAGCTGTTTCAGAGGATATCGCCATGAGGTTATGGCTTCCCTTGGCTTGCGCCGCCTTCGCCTCGACGGCGGCGCAAGCGAACTCCAACCTGTTTGAACTCTGCAACGAATCGTTCCGCGAGCTCTCGCCGGCCGAGCAGCAGTTGGTCATCAGCAAGGGCTGCGCCCTCGAGCCGACCGGCAATGCCGTCAATGTCGCCTCGCTTCCTGACGGAAGTGGGACTGGGACTGGCACTGGAACTGGAACGGGGACAGGCACCGGCTCAACCGGCGGCTCGGCCTCGGGCAGTGGCGACGGCGGCGGCTCGGGTGGTTCCGGTAGCGGCGGAACCGGAGGTGGCGGTTCCGGTGGCGGAGGCACGGGTGGTGGTGGGTCCGGCGGCGGAGGCACGGGTGGCGGTGGGTCCGGCGGCGGAGGCACGGGTAGCGGCGGAGGCACGGGTGGCGGCGGAGGCACGGGTGGCGGCGGAGGCACAGGCGGCGGTGGGTCCGGCAGCGGCAATGGCGGCGGCATCAATGTCGGGGTCGGCGGCGGCGCCACCGGCAATGGCGGCGGCATCAATGTCGGGATCGGCAGCGGGTCCGGCAGCAACAACAGCGGCGGGGTGAATGTCGGCGCGGCCGGCGGT
>NZ_JANX01000379.1 GCF_000767795.1 Inquilinus limosus MP06
AGGCAGCCCGGCCACCTCGCCGGCACCGGTCCCACCGGCGGCAGTCACGCGGCGGCAGCGGCTCGCCGGCTTCGCCACCACCCTGACCATCGCCCTGGTGCCGTTCTTCGCCTATTACGCGGCCTGGGGTCTTCTTGAAGACACCATCCGCGAATACTCGATCCTGGGGCTGGACCTCGCGCCGTTCGGCGAAAGCGGCAACCTGCTCGATGCCATCGGCGCCCGCTGGCTGGTCGTCTCCGTCGTCGCCACCTGGATCCTGCGCCGGCTGTTCAAGGCGCTGCGCGACCGGACCGGCGCGCCGGTCTGGAAGCTGCTGATCGTGCTGTGCGAGACCAACTGGGTGTTCATCGGCCTGTTCGTGCTATCGCAGTGGAAGGACGAGGCCATCGCCTGGGTCGCCAGCGGCACGGCCTGGGAATGGCTCAGCCGCATCTGGCAGGCGGTGCTGACCCCGATCTCCACCGCCTTCGCCGCCGCCGAGCCGGTGGAATGGGCGCCGCCCGACGCGACGACCGTCGCCACCGGCCTGTTCTTCTACGCCCTGCTGCCGCTGATCTGGCTGGTGCTGGCGGCGCTGATCTACGGCCACGACCTGGGCGGCGACCCGGGCTGGATGCGGCACCGGCGGCTGGAGCGCATCGGCAGCCGCTATGCCGCCCTGCCGAAGTTCATCCGCGATTTCATCGGCCACTTCGTCAACGGGTATCGCAGCCGCTACCTTCCCGTCGCCAACAGCATCCGGCTGGCGCTGCATGCCGACCTCGCCCTGCTGCTGATCCTGGTCGTCGGCTGGCGCGCCATCGGCTGGGCCGCCGATTGGCTGTGGATGGGCGCGACCCATGTGATCGGCCCACACCCGATGAACCTGGAGCAGCTGTTCGTCGACGGCTTGTCGCTGCTGCTCGGCGACCTGTCGGGGACCACGTCCGGCATCCTGGTCGAACCGCTGCGGATGTGTCTGGTCGCGGCGGTGCTGGAGATCGCCTTCGCCCGGTCGCAGGCGCCGGCCGAGCCGGAGGTGAAGGCCGCCGACGAGGCCGCAGCGTAGGTTGGGTTCGCGCCGACGAACCCAAGATCCGGCCGCCTACATCGATTCCAGGTGGAAGCGCAGGTAGCGGGGCCGCTCGCCATCCATGCTGACGGTCGGCTCCACCTTGCCGGCGACGTCGTGCGGCACGGTGAAATCCTGCTCGATCCGCAGCACCGTGCCCGGCGCCCGCGGCTCCAGCGTCGCGGCGCCGCAGGTCATGGTGCCTTCGGTCGAGCGCGGGCCGCCGAAGCCGCTGGCCGACCAGCGTCGGCCCTGATCGTCCCGCAGCGCCACCTGGCAGCGCTGCCAGAGCACGTCGATGTTCGGCTCCCGCACGGTGGCCTGGAAGCGGACCCGGACGGGTACGCCCTGCACGCGCGGCCAGCCGGAATCCTTGAGCGGCAGCACCTCCACCGTCTCCAGCTTCCAGTCGGCCCCGGCGAAGCGGGTCTCCATGCCGGCGGACACGCCGACCTCGAACAGCTCCTGGCCCTGCCACCACTCCTCCAGATGGCCTCTCGCCGTCAGCAGGTAGACGGCAGGCAGCGCGATCAGCAGGCCCCAGAGGCAGCGGCGCCGCCAGCGTCGCTCATCGGTATCGGTCGGGACGAGGGTCGTGGCGTCTCCGGGCTGCTCGGCCGTCGTCATGGGATCGTCCCCGGCGTGCGGTCGAGGTCCAGGCTGTCGGCGATCGGCAGCGATCCGCTGCCGCCGCCGAGGCCGATGCGGACGATGGAGTCGAGCCGCGTCAGGCCAATCTTCGGGGCGACGAAGGTGGCGCCGCGGGCCTGGTCCTCGCGGATCTCGAAGATGAACCAGCCGCGTCGCGGCAGGCCGGGCTGCAGCGACGCGCCGGACAACAGGGATTTGACGCCGGACAGGCGGTCGCTGAGGGAATAGCGCAGCCCCGTCGGCCCCTCCCAGTCGGCCTCGTAGACCAGCGTGCTCTCCGACCGCGCCGCCACGGTCGCGGTGACGACCGCCCAGAGGCCGGAGGTGTCGCGGACGACCTCCTTGCCGTAGGCCGTAAAGCGGAGCTGCTTGGCGAACTGGACCGTCTCGAGCCGGATGGTGAATTTCCGCGCCGTGACCGTATCGCCGATCTGGCCATAGACCGGGATCGGGTCGGTCTTGCGGTCATAATAGGGGGTGGTCCACTGCATCGCCAGCAGCAGGGCGGCGGCGACCAGCAGCGCCGCCAGGCGGCCGAACCATCGGATCATGCCGGGCCGCCCCCCTGGACCGGCATGTCGATGATGCCGGCCACATGCGGGTTGTATCCCCAGCCGCCTTGTCCCCGAAGGTTGTCGCGCCGTTTGAAGTCCGAGGCGTGGACGGCGAGCTTCAGCACCGGCGGCACCGGGGCGTCCTGCGGCAGGGTCCAGACAATCGCCAGGCGCTCGGTCATGTCCGGATGCAGCTCTGCGGCGCGCTCGCGGTCACGCAGCAGGAAGACGTCCGGCTGGCCCTTGCCGACCGGCAGGTCCGGCGTCAGCAGGCGATAGAAGCTGTTGCTGGATTCGGCGGTGCGGTTGGTCAGCTCGATCTCCACCACCACGGCCTTCTGCCCGTCCCGGACCTTGCGCCCGTCCGGAGTGGCGGTGTCGATCCGCACGCTGAGCGGCACCAGGCGCCATTCGCCCGCCTCGATCGTCGCACCGGCCGGGAAACGGGGCAGCGGCTTGTCGGTGCGGTAGGAGGCGATGGTCATGACCAGGACCACGCCGGCGGCCAGGAAGCCGCCGATGCCCGTGGTCAGCCAGACCATGGTCCGGCTCCGCCACCCCTCCAGCCCTAATCGTTTTGCCGCGGACATATGATGGAGCCGAAGCCCTTCCCCCACCCACAGGACCGATCGAACACATGGCGGCGGAATTGGTTCCGGATTCAAGGGGAATCCGGGCTTGGAGACCGTTTGGAAATGCGCTGCGAGAGTCGGCTGGCGGCGGTTTCGAGAACCGGAGCGCAGCGCACGTTTGGTGCGTGAGCACCGGAAGCGCAGAAAACCGCCGTCAGACGGCCGCGCCAGTAGCATTTCCGAACGGTCTCTTACAGCTCCAGCACCACCCGATCGCTGGCGGGGACGGCGCAGCACACCAGCGCCTCGCCAGGCCCGGGCGCGCCGGCCGGCGGCTCGGCATAGGTCACGGCGCCATCCGCCACCCGCGCGGCGCAGGTGCCGCAGAGGCCGGAGCGGCAGCTCCACGGCGCCTGGATCCCCGCCGCCTCGGCGAGGTCGAGCAGCGAGCCCCTGGACGGATCCCACACGGCACTGCGGCCGGAGGCGCGGAACTCGACCTCCGCCTCGGCCACCGCCGGCGGCAGGGTCGTTGGATCGACCGGCGCCGCGGAACCGGCGGCGAAAGCCTCGCTGCGGATCAGCTCCGGCCGCACGCCGAGGCTGCCGAGCGCCGCGCGCATCGCCTGCATGAAGCCGGCGGGGCCGCAGAGATAGACGTCGTAATCGTCCAGCGGCAGCAGCCGGCGCAGCAGCGCAGCGTCGATATGCCCGGCATCGTCATAGTCGCGGCCTGCCACATCCTGCGGCCGCGGCCGGCTGTGGCGGACATGGACGGTCAGGGTCGGCACCCGTGTCGCCAAAGCCCGCAGGTGGCCGGCGAAGGCATGCTCGGCGGCATCGCGCGCGGCATGAACGAACCAGATCCCGCGGCCTGGATGGCGCAGCCGGTCCGGGTTGCGGCCGACCAGGTCGTTCAGCATCGCGATCATCGGCGTCACCCCGACGCCGGCCGACAGCAGCAGCACCGGCCGGCGGCTGTCGCCATCGAGCACGAAGTCGCCGCGCGGCGCCAAAGCGCGGATGGTGTCGCCGGTCTGGACATGGTCGTGCAGCCAGTGGCTGGCCACGCCCGGGCGGCCATCCGCCCCGGTCTCGCGCTTGACGCTGATCCGGTAGCTGCGGCCGTCCGACGCGTCGGACAGGGTGTAGGTGCGCCGCACCGGCCGGTCCCGGCCCGGGATGTCGAGCGCGATCGGGAGGAACTGGCCGGGCCGGTGGGCGACGACGCTGCCGCCGGCCGCCGGCTCCAGCACGAAGGAGCGGATGGTCGCGCTCTCCTCCACGATCCGGGTCACGGTGAAGGGGCGCAGCATGTTGCGCGCGGCTTCCGCCGCGGCCGCCCGGCCGGCCTCCTCCCAGGTGCCGGTGGCGGCGAGCTGCGGCGCCTGTTCCGGCGCCGACCAGCGCAGCGGCACCGCGTCCTCGATCCACCGCCCCTCCTCCAGCCGAAAGCGCAGCAGCCGCTCCGCCCCGGCGAAGGATGCGACCTCCGGCCCGTCCCACACCACCTCGGCCGAGCCGGTCAGCAGCAGCACGCCGCCGGTGTCGAAATCGACGAAGACCAGGCCGGCGCGGGGGTCGGCCTCGATGTTGCCGAAGGTGTTGAAATAGAAGTTGCCGACGAAGTCCGGCGCGGTCAGCACCGTCCGCCCGCCCTCCTCCGCCACCCGGACGAAGCCGGGCCGGCCGCCGCGATGCGAGACATCGACGCCCTCGGACGGGGCATCGCCCTTCTGCGCATTCGCCGACCGGCTGGCGATGAAGAAGGTGTCGGCGGCCGCGACCAGGGCAGCGGCCCGTGGCGACAGCAGTGACCCCTCCTCATGCACCGGCCGCGGCGCGCCCAGGCTGTCCGGTTCGGCGACGAAGGCCGGCGTCCGCGCCTGGATGTATTGCGGGCAATTGCCGAAGCTCTGGCCGACGGTGACGGTGAAGCGGCCCTCGGCCCATTCGGTGACGGTGCCGTTCATCCGGTTGCGCCGCCGGGTCTCCAGCTGGATGCCGAGCAGCCCGACCGGCGACCCGACGGCGAGGTTGCCGCCCAGCGGGTCGCCATAGGCCGGCCGCGCCGCCACGGTCAGGGTGCGCGGGTCGGGCGAATGCAGGAAGCCCGGCCGGCCGGACAGGATCGACG
Organism: Inquilinus limosus MP06; assembly: GCF_000767795.1. Taxonomy (GTDB): domain Bacteria; phylum Pseudomonadota; class Alphaproteobacteria; order DSM-16000; family Inquilinaceae; genus Inquilinus; species Inquilinus limosus_E. Next base: position 4,969 of record NZ_JANX01000379.1, read on the forward strand.
CCCAGGGCCGGCCTTGCCGATCCAGGCTGCCGACCACCAGGAGGGGCAGCATGGCGAAGAAGTCGCGATGCTGGTCCGGCATGATGCCGCGGATCACCCGGCGCCCGGCCGACGCCATGCGCTCGCGCACGCCGGCCCGGGCCTGGGCGGCCTGCTCGCCGGAATGGAAGGGCGCCGCGTGATGCGGCCAGCCGGGCAGCGGCGCCGGCGCCGATGTGGCGGTATCGGACATGGTGCACCTCAGGAGAGGCAGTGCTGTTGCGCGGTGTCCCTCCCGCCCAAGCCGTCATTGCGAGGAGGCGGAGCCGACGAAGCAATCCAGGGGCCACGCCGAACAGCCCTGGATTGCTTCGCTGCGCTCGCAATGACGTCTGGGTTGGCGGGAGAGCTGAAAACGTCGGCTCAAGCGGCCACGGCGGTGCGCGGCATCGGCACGAAGCCGGGCAGCGCCTCGATCCGGGCCAGCCAGGCGCGGATGTTCGGATAATCCTGCAGCAACACGCCGCCTTCGGGCGCCACCGCGGTGTAGGTGTAGTTGGCGATGTCGGCGATGGTCGGCTGCGGCCCGGCCAGGAAGCCGCCCTTGGCCAGATGCCTCTCCATCACCCCGTAGAGGCGGGCGGCGATCGCCTTGGCGCGCTCATGGTCCAGCTGGGCCTTGAACACGGTGACCAGGCGGGCCGCGGCCGGGCCATAGGCCAGGAAGCCGGCGGCGACGGACAGCCAGCGCTGCACCTCGGCCGCGGCCAGCGGGTCGCGCGGCAGCCAGCGCCCGGTCTCGTCATAGAGGTCGGCGAGATAGACCAGGATGGCGTTGCTGTCGGCCAGCGCGACATCGCCGTCCTCGATCGCCGGCACCTGGCCGAAGGGGCTGCGCGCCAGGAAGGCCGGGGTCTTGTGCTCGCCGCCCGGCAGGTCGACGTCGATCGCCTCGAAGGGCAGCCCCAGCAGCGACAGGAACAGCTCGACCCGGTGGGAATGGCCGGACAGGCCGAAGCGGTAAAGGCGGATGGGCTGGGCGGGAACAGGCATGTCGGCGGCCTTTCAGGGAGTGTCGATGCCACCAAGATGCCCATTCCTCAATCTATCGAGAATGTGTGCGCTTGACAGATCACCGTTTCAACCAGCGGAATAATCCGATGGACCGGCTGGACAGCATGCGCATCTTCGTCGCCGTTGCCGAGGCCGGCGGCTTCGCCCCCGCGGCCCGGCGCCTGGCCCTGTCGCCGCCCGCCGT
>NZ_JANX01000380.1 GCF_000767795.1 Inquilinus limosus MP06
AGCCGCGCGGCGGCATGTTCCTGTGGGTGGCCCTGCCCGACGGGCTCGATTCGGCGGAGGTGGCGCGCCGCGCCTTGGCCCGTGACGTGGTGCTGGCGCCGGGCGACGTGTTCAGCCCCTCCCGCGGCGCCGGCCGCTTCCTGCGCTTCAACGTGGCGCAGTCGGCCAATCCGCGGGTCTTCACGGTGCTGGAGGAGGCGATGCGGGAGTGAAGAGACGTCATCGACCGGCGGAGCGGATTGCCTCTCCCGCGTAGCGTCACACTCCGGGCTTCGAGCACATGAACCGACATGTATTCTCCACTCTCCCCCTCCCCTCGCGGGAGGGGGTAGGGGAGGGGGCTGTCGATGGCAGGAGCCGGTGCGGAGAGGAGTCGCGACAGCTCCGTGGTCTGGGGTGACGTTCGACACCGGATCGTCGGCACGAACACCCCTCCCCTACCCCCTCCCGCAAGGGGAGGGGGAGGATGAAAGGATAGGCCGCGCTCTTCCGGGAGCCTCGCTGGGGAGAGGCAACGCAAAGCTCCCATCACTACCACCAAACAGAAAGGGCGCCCCGATCGGGACGCCCTCTTGTCTTCCAAAGCCCAGCCGGTCAGGCCAGCTCGGGTTCCTTGGCCGCGTCGTCGGAGGAGACCGGGGCGTTCGGGTTCTCGATGTACTCGAAGGCCAGCGTCTCGCCGTCCTCCGCCACGTCGACCCGGACTTGGCCGCCCTTGACCAGCTTGCCGAACAGCAGCTCGTTCGCCAGCGGCTTCTTGATATGCTCCTGGATCACCCGGGCCATCGGCCGGGCGCCGTAGAGCTCGTCATAGCCGCGCTTGACGAGCCACTGCCGGGCCGCCGAGGACAGCTCGATGGTGACGTGCCGGTCGGCCAGCTGGGTCTCGAGCTGGATCACGAACTTGTCGACCACCTGCGACACGATCTCCGGCGTCAGATGGCCGAAGGGGATGATCGCGTCGAGCCGGTTGCGGAACTCCGGCGTGAACATCCGGTTGATCGCCTCCTTGTCCGCATCCTCCTTGCGCGTCGCGCCGAAGCCGATCGACTGCTTGGTCAGCTCGGTCGCGCCGGCATTGGTGGTCATGATCAGGATGACGTTGCGGAAATCGACCGACTTGCCGTTGTGGTCGGTCAGCTTCCCGTGATCCATGATCTGCAGCAGGATGTTGAAGACGTCGGGATGCGCCTTCTCGATCTCGTCCAGCAGCAGCACGCAGTGCGGGTGCTGGTCGACCGAGTCGGTCATCAGCCCGCCCTGGTCGAAGCCGACATAGCCCGGGGGCGCGCCGATCAGCCGGCTGACCGAATGCCGCTCCATGTATTCCGACATGTCGAAGCGGACCAGCTCGATGCCGAGCAGCTTCGACAACTGCCGCGCCACCTCGGTCTTGCCGACGCCGGTCGGGCCCGAGAACAGGTAGTTGCCGATCGGCTTCTCCGGCTCGCGCAGGCCGGCGCGGGCCAGCTTGATCGCCGCCGACAGCGCCTCGATCGCCGGGTCCTGGCCGAACACCAGGGTCTTCAGGTCGCGGTCGAGGGTCTGCAGCACCACCTTGTCGTCGCGGCTGACGCTCTTCGGCGGGATCCGGGCGATCTTGGCCACCACCGCCTCGACGTCGCGCATGCCGATGGTCTTCTTGCGGCGCGACGGCGGCAGCAGCATCTGGGCGGCGCCGGCCTCGTCGATCACGTCGATCGCCTTGTCCGGCAGCTTGCGGTCGCCGATGTAGCGGGCCGACAGCTCCACCGCGGTGCGGATCGCGTCCGCGGTGTAGCGCACCTGGTGGTGCTTCTCGTAGTAGGTCTTCAGCCCCTGCAGGATCTTGACCGTGTCCTCGACCGACGGCTCGTTGACATCGATCTTCTGGAACCGGCGCACCAGGGCGCGGTCCTTCTCGAAATAGTTCCGGTATTCCTTGTAGGTGGTCGAGCCGATGCATTTCAGCGCGCCCGAGGCCAGGGCCGGCTTCAGCAGGTTCGACGCGTCCATCGCGCCGCCGGAGGTGGCGCCGGCGCCGATCACGGTGTGGATCTCGTCGATGAACAGCACCGCGCCGGGCAGGTTCTCCAGCTCGGTCATCACCGCCTTCAGCCGCTCCTCGAAGTCGCCGCGGTAGCGGGTGCCGGCCAGGAGCGCGCCCATATCGAGCGCGAAGATGGTGGCGTCGGCCAGCACCGGCGGCACCTCGCCGTCGACGATGCGGCGGGCCAGGCCCTCGGCGATCGCGGTCTTGCCGACCCCGGGGTCGCCGACATAGAGCGGGTTGTTCTTCGAGCGGCGGCACAGGATCTGGATCGTCCGCTCGATCTCGGCCTCGCGGCCGATCAGCGGGTCGATCTTGCCCTTCGACGCCTTCTCGTTGAGGTTGACGCAATAGGTCCTGAGCGCTTCCGAGCCCTTCTTCACGACCTTCTCCGCCTGCGCATCCTCATCCGCGCCCGAGACCGGACGCGACTCGCCAGCCCCGTTGCCGCCGCCGCTGCGGGCCCCACCCGAGGCGCCGGCCTTGGCGATGCCGTGGCTGATATAGTTGACGGCGTCGAAGCGGGACATGTCCTGCTCCTGCAGGAAGTACACCGCATGGCTCTCGCGCTCGGAGAACAGGGCGACCAGGACGTTGGCGCCGGTCACCTCCTCCCGCCCGGAGGACTGGACGTGGATCGCGGCACGCTGCAGCACGCGTTGGAAGCCGGCGGTCGGCTTCGCGTCCTCGATCCCGTCGATCTTCAGCGTCGCGAGCTCGGTGTCGATGTAGCCGACGAGGTCGCGGCGCAGCTTTTCGAGATTGACGCCGCAGGCCCGCATCACGGCCACGGCATCCTGATCCTCGGACAGCGCCAGCAGCAGGTGCTCGAGCGTGGCGTACTCGTGCCGTCGCTCATTGGCGAAAGCGAGGGCCCTGTGCAGCGTCTGCTCCAAATTCCGCGAGAGCATCGGTCGTCCCCATGCCGGGAGGGCCCGCCAGACCTCTGGTCAGGCCTTCTCAAGAATACATTGTAGAGGATGCTGATTGCGGCGCGCGAAGTCCATCACCTGCGCCACCTTCGTCTCCGCCACCTCGTAGGTGAAAACGCCGCAGACGCCCACACCCCGACGGTGAACATGGAGCATGATGGTGGTGGCTTCCTCGCGGCTCTTCGCGAAGAAGCGTTCCAGGACATGGACGACGAACTCCATCGGCGTGTAGTCGTCGTTCAGCATCAGGACCTTGTACATGGACGGCTTCTTCGTCCGTGGCCTGGTCTGGACGACGACCCCGGTGCCGGCGTCGTTGCCGCCTCCTCGATCATCCTTCCGTTCGGTGTCGCTCATGGATATGGGATGCGTGCTGCCGGTTTTGAACCCGATCATGATGATAGTGCTGCGGGGGCCGGAGTTGTAGGCCCGCGATGCGGAAAGAGTCGGGATGGCTGAAATGCGAACGGCCCCGGCGACAATGTCGCCGGGGCCGTGAGAACGCTGATCCGGGAGGATGGATCAGGCGGCGATCGGCTTGGACAGGGTCTCGACCGCGACGTTGACGCGGGCCGCGATCGGCGCCACGGCGTCGTTGGTGACCTTCAGGCCCAGCTCCGACAGCTTGCTGCTCTCGGCGACGAAGCCGTCGAAGGCGGTCTTGGAGTAGGCCGACTGCAGGTCGACAACCTCGCGCAGGGTCTTGGCGGCGAACAGCGAGCGGGTGGCCTCGGCGGCCTGCTCGGCGGCGCCGTGCTGCAGGGCGAACCAGGCGCGGGTCAGCTGCTCGGTGCCCTGGGCGAAGACCGAAGCCGACGCGAACACGGCGTCGACATTGCCCTTGGCGAAAGCGACGAGGTCGTCGAAGCCCTTGGTCGCGGCCTGGGTGGCCTTCTCGAACTGGTCCTTGGACAGGGCGAGGCCCTGAGCGACATTCTTCTCGACGGTGGCCTGGGTGGCCTTGACGGTGTCAGTCACGGTGTCCCTCACGGTCTCGATGTTGGTGTCGACGGCGGCGATCTTGGTCGCGCCGGCACGGCTCTTGGCGGTGGTCATGGCGAACGGCTCCATAATGCTTCGCAGCCGCCTGTCGCCGCCCGGGGCGCCGCCCAGCCATGCTGCACTGCAACATGCCGCCTTTATGAGCAGATCGATTCGATCTGTCAACGTTTTTTGTGCACTGCAACATGTCCGATGAAACCGGAAGCCGGTTGCCCCGGGACAGGCGATCCTGCCAGGATGGCTGCAACCGTGCGGGGGTCGGGACCGGCATCTTTTTGCCGAGTTCACGATTTGGTTTATGGACAAAAATCAACGGGTTAATTTAGAATTCTGAAATCACGCCTGAACCAAGATCCGCAAGTGGCGTGGAGCGGGGGGTTTGGCATGGCACGTTTCTTTGCGCGATCGGCGGCAGCCCTGCTTGCCTGCCTGGCCCTGGCGCTGCTGCTGCCCGCCCAGGCCGGGGCGGCACCGCGCTTCGCCGCCTATGTCATCGATGCGCGCACCGGCGAGGTGCTGCACGAGGAAAACGCCAACCAGCAGCTGTACCCGGCGTCGCTGACCAAGCTGATGACGCTGTACCTGACCTTCCGTGCCCTGGATAAGGGCGACCTGACCCTGGACACGCGGCTGGCGGTGTCGAGCTACGCCGCCTCGCAGTCGCCGACCAAGCTGGGCCTGCCGACCGGGTCGCGCATCCGGGTCGAGGATGCGGTGCTGGGCCTGGTCACCCAATCGGCCAATGACGCGTCGGTGGTGCTGGCCGAGGCGATCGGCGGCAGCGAATCCCGCTTCACCCGGATGATGACGCAGCAGGCCCGGGCGCTGGGCATGAGCCGCACCAATTTCAGCTCGACCAACGGCCTGCCGGATCCGGACAACGTCTCGACCGCGCATGACATGGCGGTGCTGGCGCGGGCGCTGATCAGCGACTATCCGCAGTACTACCCCTATTTCGCGACCAAGAACTTCCGCTACCGGGGCCGCAACTTCCCGAACCACAACCGGCTGATGCAGTCCTATGCCGGCATGGACGGAATGAAGACCGGCTATATCCGCGCCGCCGGCTACAACCTGGTCGCCTCCGCCGTGCGCGGCCGCACCCGGCTGATCGGCGTGATCTTCGGCGGCACCAGCCCGATCATGCGCAACGCCAAGATGGCGGAGCTGCTGGACGAGGCCTTCGAGTCGCATGAGGGCACCGGCGCCTATGTCGCCCAGGCCCCGGCCGCGGCGGCGCCGCGGGTGGCCTCGTCGGGCCCGTTCGCGCCGCCGCTACCCGACCGCCGGCCGGACGACCTGGCGGAGGGAACGCTGCTGGCCGCGGCCGAAGGCGAGGGTGATGCCGAGGATGACGGCGCGGTCGGCACCGACGGCATCGGCGCGATGATCGCGATGCACGCGGCGGCCCGCCCCCGGGCGCAGAAGGTGGCCTTCGAGCCGGTGCCGCGCGCCCTGGCCGACGTGCCCCTGCCCAAGCCCCGCCCGCTGCGCCGGCACCGCTGAGGCTGATCCAGCCGGCCCTTCCCCGATTGTCATCCTCGGGCTTGACCCGAGGATCCGGGGGCTTTCAAAGCTGCTCTCGGTGGCCCCTGGATTGCCGGGTCAAGCCCGGCAATGACACGGGAGGGGATGGCGGGTAGAGGGGCCCCCTACCCCCGCAGCGTGCCGCCCTGCTTCTCGACCGCGGCGACGATCTTCTTGCCCACGGCCTCGATCGCCTCGTCGGTCAATGTCGCCTCGACCGGCTGCAGCGTCACCGCCAGCGCCAGGGACTTGCGGCCCTCCGCCACGCCCGGACCGCGATAGACGTCGAACAGGGCGACATCGGCGACCAGCGCCTTGTCCGCCCCCTTCGCCGCCTTGAGGATGCGGTCGGCCGGCACCTCTTCCCCGACCACGAAGGCGAAGTCGCGCACCACCGGCTGGAAGGCCGCCAGCTTCAGCAGCGGCTTGGCCGTGCCGGCCTTCTTCTTCGGCTGCGGCACGGCGTCGAGGAAGACCTCGGTGCCGACCACCGGCCCGTCGACCCCGAGATCCGACAGCACCGCCGGATGCAGCTCGCCGAAATGCGCCAGCACCGTCGGCCCCAGCCGCAGGCAGCCGGAGCGACCCGGATGATACCAGTCCGGCGCGTCGGTCGAGACCGCGAGGTTGGCGACCGGCGCGCCCGCCGCCTCCAGCGCCGCCATGGCATCGGCCTTGGCGTCGAACACGTCGACCGGCCGCG
>NZ_JANX01000381.1 GCF_000767795.1 Inquilinus limosus MP06
AGGAACTCGGCCCGGACCAGGACGCGGCGGAGGAACCGGTGATCCTGGCGCGCCATGGCGAGCTGCCGGCGGAACTGCTGGAGGGCTGAGTCCAGCGGCTTTAGAGATCGGCTCTTCGATCCCATCACCGTCATGGCGAGCCCCGAAAGGGGCGCGGCCATCCAGGGCAGCTCGCACCGGCCCTGGATGGCCCAATAAGACTCAAGGGGCGCTCCGCGCCTCGCCATGACGGATCGATATGCTGGGCCGGTGGCATCAGCTCATGTCTAGAGGACGAACGGGAACAACACGATGCCGGCTCGGCATGACATGAAAAGGGCGCCGCGGAGGCGCCCTTTCGCGACGGGGCCGGGCCGTCCGGCTCAGTGGACGCCGCTCAGCTGCCGCAGGCTCTGCCGCGCCCGGCCGAGGCGGGAACGGATCGTGCCGACCGGGACGCCGAGGGTGCTGGCCGCCTCGTCATAGGAGGCGCCGCCCACCGCGACGATCTCGAGCACCTCGCGATGGTCGTGGCTCAGCCGCGACCAGGAGTCCTGCACCCGGCCGATCTCGACCCGCTGCTCCTGGTTGACCGGCACCGCGATCTCGCAGTCCTCGACCGGGAAGTGGCTGGACGCCCGGTTCGCCGGGCCGACGAATTTCGACAGGAACAGCCGGCGCATCATCACCACCAGCCAGGCCATCAGGTTGGTGCCGGGCTGCCACAGATGGAACTTGCAGTAGGCGCGCATCAGCGTTTCCTGCAGCAGGTCCTCCGCATCCGTCGGGTCGCGGGTCAGCGATGCCGCGTAGCGCCGGAGATCCGGCATCCTCGGCGACACCAGGGACGTGAAGCTGGCGGACGGGGCTCCCTTGATCCTGTTCGTCATTCTCCCACCCTTTCCTGCACTCGGCCGTTTCCGGCGCGGGCAAAGTCTTGCCGTGTCCGGACTCGGGACCTGCGGCCCTTCTCCGGATGATCTGCAATGATCGGACGATCGATTGCCGCTTCGGTGCGAACTCTGGGATGAAACGCCTCACCAGTTTCTATGTTCCGCCCAATTTCCGTCGCAAATCTCTGGAAACGGGCACACCAGAATGGCGCGCATCCCGTGAAGACATTGGATATCGCCGTTTCGCTTCGCCCGCCCTAACATTTGATAAATGAGAAAATATTTCGATCCCCGAAAGAATTACATCATTTGATAAGCCGGGGACTGGCGGCACCGGGACGCATGGGCGGCGCCGACACGACCGGTCCCGCGCCCCGCAAATCCTCTCCGGAATGATTGAGATTCAGCCGCTAAACATTCGTCAGACAAAGGGATTCCGGCTTCCGCAGCCCCATCCGCTTGGCGTATGGAGACATTACGCCGCCGGACCGTTCGGTTCGGATGGAAAGTCGAGGTTCGGGGCCGCGCCCCGCCGAGATCCGCCGCGTTCGACGGCGGAGAATGCCTGTGCGTTCCTGCGCGGGCGTCGAACAGGAGAAGGCAGGGAATGTTCAAGACGTATCTGACGGCGACCGCGGCAAGCCTCCTGGCCCTGACCGCTGCCGCCTATGCCCCCTCCGCGGCCGCCCAGGCCAAGGAGGAGGTCGAGGTGATGCACTGGTGGACCTCCGGTGGCGAGGCCGCCGCCCTCAACGTCCTGAAGGAGCAGCTGCAGAAGGAAGGCGTGTCGTGGAAGGACGCGCCGGTGGCCGGCGGCGGCGGCGATGCGGCGATGACCGCGCTGCGCGCCCGGGTGACCGCCGGCGACAAGCCGACCTCGGTGCAGCTGCTGGGCACCGCGATCCATGACTGGGCCGAGCAGGGCGTGCTGGCCGACCTGACGCCGCTGGCCGAGAAGGAGCATTGGGCCGACCACATCCCGCCGGCCATCGCCGCCTTCTCGACCTATGACGGCAAGTGGGTCGCGGCGCCGGTCAACATCCACCGCACCAACTGGCTGTGGATCAACAAGAAGCTGCTCGACAAGGTCGGCGGCAAGGCCCCGACCAGCTGGGACGAGTTCCAGGCCCTGGCCAAGAAATTCAAGGACGCCGGCATCACCCCCTTGGCCCATGGCGGCCAGCCCTGGCAGGAATCGACGATCTTCGACGCGATCGTCGTCTCGGTCGGCGGCAACGACTTCTACAAGAAGGCCTTCGTCGACCTCGACCCGGATGCCCTGGGCGGCGACACCATGCAGAAGGCGTTCGACCAGTTCCGCGTGCTGCGCGGCTGGGTCGACCCGAACTTCTCCGGCCGCGACTGGAACCTGGCCTCGGCCATGGTGATCAACGGCGAGGCCGGCATGCAGGTGATGGGCGACTGGGCCAAGGGCGAGTTCATCAAGGCCGGATTGAAGCCGGGCGTCGACATCGTCTGCGTGCCCTATCCGGGCAGCGAGAAGGCGTTCCTGTTCAACAGCGACCAGTTCGCCATGTTCAGCCTGGACGACAAGGCCCGGCAGGACGCGCAGCTGAAGCTGGCAAGCGCCATCGAGAGCCCGAGCTTCCAGGAGAGCTTCAACCTGGTGAAGGGGTCGATCCCGGCCAACACCGAGGTCAAGCCGGACAAGTTCGACCCCTGCGGCCAGAGGTCGATGGCCGACCGCGACGCGTTCAAGTCGACCGGCGGCATGCTGCCCAGCCTGGCGCATGGCCACGCCGCCTCGGCTGCGGTCAAGGGCGCGATCTACGACGTCGTCACCAACTTCTTCAACTCGAACCAGTCCTCCGCCGATGCGGCGAAGGCCCTGGTCGACGCGGTGGCGCTCGCCAAGTAACCCCCGTGCGCGGGGGCCGGCCGGTCGCCGGTCCCCGCTGCCTTTCCGCCCCCCGCTTGCTTCGAGGGCCTGCCGATGGCCGCGATCTCCGAGCCCGCAGCCGCGGGTCGCCGATCCCCATTCGATTGGCTCCAGACGATGTTGCCCAAGCTCGTCCTGGCGCCGTCCTTCGCCGTGACCATCATCTGCGTCTACGGCTTCATCCTGTTCACGCTGTACCTGTCGTTCACCAGCTCGACCATGCTGCCCAGCTTCAACTGGGCCGGCCCGGTCCAGTACGAGAAGCTGTGGTCCGACCCGAAATGGTACATCTCGCTGGCCAATCTCGGCATCTACGGCGTGCTGTATATCGGCATCAGCACCGCGATCGGCCTGATGCTGGCGATCCTTCTGGACCAGCGGATCCGCATCGAGGGGGCGCTGCGCACCATCTACCTGTACCCGATGGCGATCTCCTTCATCGTCACCGGCACGGCCTGGAAGTGGATCCTCAATCCCGGCCTCGGCCTCGACAAGCTGATGCACGACCTGGGCTGGACCAGTTTCACCTTCGACTGGCTGATCAATGGCGACATGGCGATCTACACCGTCGTCATCGCCGGCGTCTGGCAGTCCTCCGGCTTCGTCATGGCGATGTTCCTGGCGGGGCTGCGCGGGGTCGACAGCGACATCCTGAAGGCCGCGGCGATCGACGGCGCGACGCTGCCGCAAACCTATCGGCGGATCATCATCCCGCTGATGCGGCCGGTGTTCCTGTCGGCCTTCGTGGTCTCGGCCCATCTGGCGATCAAGAGCTTCGACCTGGTGATGGCGCTGACCGCGGGCGGCCCCGGCACCTCGACCTGGATGCCGGCCCTGTACATGTACAGCCTAACCTTCACCCGCAACCAGATGGGCCTCGGCGCCGCCAGCGCCGTGATCATGCTGGCGACGATCAGCGCCATCATCGTGCCCTATCTCTACTCCGAGCTGCGGGGTGGCCGCCGTGACTGATGCAGCATTGATGGTCCCTGGTCCGCGCTCGGGCCTGTCGGTGGCGCTGCGCTGGGGGCTGTTCGCCATCCTCGGCGTGTTCGCGCTGATCTACCTGTTCCCGCTCTTCGTCATGATCGTCACCTCACTGAAGACGCTGGACGAGGTGCGCGCCGGCAACCTGCTGTCGCTGCCGCAGGAGCCCACGGTGGCGCCCTGGGTCAGCGCCTGGAGCACGACCTGCGTCGGCCTGACCTGCGAGGGGCTGAAGGGCTATTTCCTCAACTCGATCCTGATGACGGTGCCGGCGGTGGCGATCTCCGCCGTGCTCGGCGCGCTGAACGGCTACGTCCTGACCAAATGGCGGTTCAGGGGCGACGGCATCGTCTTCGCCCTGATCCTGTTCGGCTGCTTCATCCCGTTCCAGATCGTGCTGCTGCCGATGGCGCGGACGCTGGGGCTCCTGGGCCTCGCCTCCTCCACGCCCGGGCTGATCTTCGTCCATGTGGTGTACGGGCTGTGCTTCACCACGCTGTTCTTCCGCAACTACTACGCCGCCTTCCCGAACGACCTGGTGAAGTCGGCGATGATCGACGGCGCCGGCTTCTTCCGCATCTTCTGGCGGATCCTGCTGCCGAACTCGATCCCGATCATCGTGGTGACGGTGATCTGGCAGTTCACCAACATCTGGAACGACTTCCTGTTCGGCGTGTCCTTCGCGGGCGGCGGCGGCGCCATGCCGGTGACCGTGGCGCTGAACAACATCGTCAACAGCTCGACCGGCGTGAAGGAATACAACGTCCACATGGCCGCGGCGATCATCGCCGCGCTGCCGACGCTCGTCGTCTATGTGCTCGCCGGCCGCTATTTCGTGCGCGGCCTGATGGCGGGCGCGGTGAAGGGATAACCGCACCATGGCCTCTCTCACGATCCAGAACGTGATCAAGCGCTACGGCGCGATCGAGATCCTCAAGGGCATCAACATCGGCATCAACGACGGCGAATTCCTGGTGCTGGTCGGCCCGTCCGGCTGCGGCAAGTCCACGCTCTTGAACATGATCGCCGGGCTGGACACCATCACGGACGGCACCATCGCCATCGACGGCCAGCGGGTGAACGACCTGCACCCGAAGGACCGCGACATCGCCATGGTGTTCCAATCCTACGCCCTGTACCCGAACATGTCGGTCGAGCAGAACATCGGCTTCGGCCTCGAGATGCGCGGCGTGCCGAAGGAGCAGCGGGCCAGGGCGATCGCCGAGGTGGCGAAGCTGCTGCAGATGGAGCATCTGCTGAAGCGCAAGCCCAGCCAGCTGTCCGGCGGCCAGCGCCAGCGCGTGGCGATGGGCCGGGCGCTGGTGCGCAACCCCAAGATCTTCCTGTTCGACGAGCCGCTGTCCAACCTCGACGCCAAGCTGCGGGTGGAGATGCGGACCGAGATCAAGAAACTGCACCAGCGGCTGAAATCGACCATCGTCTACGTCACCCACGACCAGATCGAAGCGATGACGCTGGCCACCCGGATCGCGGTGATGCGGGCCGGCGAGCTGCAGCAGCTGGGCACGCCGCGGGAGATCTACGACACCCCGGCCAACACCTTCGTCGCCGGCTTCATGGGGTCGCCGCCGATGAACCTGATCAAGGCCAAGGTGGTGGACCACAATGGCGGCCCGCACGCCGCCATCGACCGGATGCATGACGGCGAGGTGGTGCTGCCGCTGCCGGCCAATGACGGGCTGCGCGGCGCCGCCGGGCGCGAGATCATCCTGGGCCTGCGGCCGGAGAACATCACCGACCCGCAGGGCGCGGTCAGCAGCGGCGGCCCGACGCTGGCGGCCGACTGCCTGATCGAGGTGACCGAGCCGACCGGCCCGGACCTGATCGCGGTGGTCGAGATGGGCGGCAAGGAGGTGCTGGCCCGGCTGCGCCCCGACGCCGAGGCCCGGCCCGGCCAGCGCAGCCGGCTGGTGTTCGACATGGGCAAGGCCGTGGTGTTCGACGCCGGAACGGAAGCACGCATCGCATGAAACCCATCCGCATCGGCCTGATCGGCTACGGCCCCGCCGCCCGCGTCTTCCACGGGCCCCTGATCACCGCCTGCCGCGGCACCGAGCTGGCCGCGGCGGCGGTGCGCAGCCCCGAGGCAGTGATCGACGCGCCGCCCGGCCTGCCCATCGTCACCGTCGACGCCCTGCTGGCCGACCCGTCGATCGAGGCGGTGGTGGTGGCGACGCCGAGCGGCAGCCACCACGCCGTGGCCCGCAAGGCGCTGGAGGCCGGCAAGCATGTCGTGGTCGACAAGCCGGTCACGGTGACCGCGGCCGAGGCCGACGACCTGATCGCCCTGGCGGCCGAGCGGCGGCGGGTGCTGACCGTGTTCCACAACCGGCGCTGGGACGGCGACTTCCTGGCCCTGCAGGGGCTGATCGCCGAGGGCCGGCTGGGCCGCGTCCTGTCCTTC
>NZ_JANX01000382.1 GCF_000767795.1 Inquilinus limosus MP06
GTCGCCCGGCGCCTCTGCCGGTCCCTCGGCATCGATCCCCATAACTGCTTCGAAAGGCCGGATATCCCCGATACCGGGTGATCGGGACGGGGGCGCCTTCACCCCAGGGGGAGGTGGCCGATCCCTCACAGCCACGGCTCGCCTTGCGAGACTTTTTCACAGCATCCATCCCTCGCCGTCATTGCGAGGAGGCGAAGCCGACGAAGCAATCCAGGGCCGGTGCGAACCGGCCCCTGGATTGCTTCGCTGCGCTCGCAATGACGGCATTGGAATCCTGAAAAGGTCCCGCAAGCGGAAGAGGCAACGCGCACGACGCTCGATCGATGTGTGAATGGCGTGGCCCGGGGAGAGGGCGAACCCGGCGGGGATCGATCCTTGCGGCGATGTGTTAGCGAAGTGACTCCGCCGCCTCCACGGGCCGCCTTCGACACCACATCCGGACCGCCGATGCTCAATTTCGACAATCTCTGGGCGCTGTTCGTCTTCTACGGCCTGAACGCGCTGTACGCGATCGTGCTGCTCGGCCTCGGCTGGTGGCTGGCGCGGTCCGTCGAGCGCTGGCTGCTGCGCCTCGCCGCCCGCACCCGGCATGTCGACCCGACCATCGCCGATTTCCTGGCGTCGTTGGCGCGCTATCTGGTGCTGGCGGTCGTCGTCATTGCCGTGCTGCAGATCTTCGGCATCCAGACCACCAGCCTGGTGGCGGTGCTGGGCGCCGCATCGCTCGCCATCGGCCTGGCGCTGCAGGGCACCCTGTCCAACCTGGCGGCCGGCGTGATGCTGCTGATCTTCCGGCCGTTCAAGATCGGTGACGCGGTCGAGGTCGCGGGCAAGGCCGGCACCGTGCGGTCGCTGTCGCTGTTCATGACCGAGCTGGTGACCCCGGCGAACGTGCAGATCCTGCTGCCGAACGGCGCGGTCTGGGGCGCCGCCATCGTCAACAACACCACCTATCCGGGCCCGGCGAAGATGGAGCTGGCCTTCCAGGCGCCGGCCGGCCCGGCGGGCGAGGCGCTGGGCCGCGACATCGTCGCCGCGCTGAAGGCCGATCCGCGGCTGGTGCCGGGAACGGAGCCCGCCGTCGCCGTGTCGAAGCTGGTCGACCTGTCCAAGCCCGGCGCCGGGGTGGTGGAGCTGACGGTCACCGCCTCCGTCGCCACCGCCGATGTCGGCGCCGTCAAGGCGGCGCTGATGCAGCGGATCAATACGAGCATGGGTCGCCTGACCGCGGACGGCCTTGCCTCGGATGCGGCCTCCTCCTAAAAACCGCGGGCAACCGGAAGATCTGCCCGCATGTCCTCGCTCGCCTCGAAGCTGACCGAAACCGTCGCCGCCGCCTTCGCCGCCGAAGGGCTGCCGCCGGAGCTCGGCCATGTCACCGTCTCGAACCGGCCGGATCTCGGCCAGTTCCAGTGCAACGGGGCGCTGCCCGCGGCCAAGCGCGTCGGCGCCAATCCGCGCGAGATCGCACAGCGCGTCGCCGACCGGCTGGCGGCGGACCCGCGCTTCGCCAGCGTGTCCCTGGCCGGCCCCGGCTTCATCAACCTGTCGCTGACCGACGCCGTGCTGGCCGGCCATGTCGACGGCCAGGCGGGCGACGAGCGGCTGGGCGTCCCGAAGACCAACCCGCCGCGCCGGGTGGTGCTCGATTACGGCGGGCCGAACATCGCCAAGCCGATGCATGTCGGCCACCTGCGCGCCTCGATCATCGGCGACAGCCTGCGCCGCATCGTCCTGTTCGCCGGCGACAAGGCGGTGGGCGACGTGCATATGGGCGACTGGGGCACGCCGATGGGCATGGTGATCAGCGAGATCGCCCGCCGCCAGCCGGACCTGCCCTATTTCGACCCGGACTTCACCGGCCCGTATCCGAATGCCAGCCCGGTGACGATGGAGGATCTGGAGGTCCTGTACCCCGCCGCCTCCCAGGCGTCGAAGGCCGATCCGGCGCGGATGGAGGAGAGCCGCAAGGCGACCGCGGAGCTGCAGGCCGGCCGGCCCGGCTACCGGGCGCTGTGGCAGCATTTCATCGACGTCTCGATCGCCGGGATGAAGCGCGAATTCGACTCACTGGGCGTGCAGTTCGACCTGTGGAAGGGCGAGGCGGCGGTCCACGACCTGATCGAGCCGATGGTCGAGGACCTGAAGGCCCGGGGCCTGGCCGAGACGGACGAGGGCGCCGTCATCGTCCGCGTTGCCGAGGAGGGCGACAAGAAGGAGGTACCGCCGCTGATCCTGGTCAAGTCGGACGGCGCCTTCACCTACGGCACCACCGACCTCGCCACCATCGTCGACCGGCGGCAGTCCCTGGACCCGGACCTCGGCCTCTACGTCGTCGACCGGCGCCAGTCGCTGCATTTCGAGCAGGTGTTCCGCGCCGCCCGCAAGGCCGGGCTGAACGGCAAGTCGGATCTGGAGCATCTCGGCTACGGCACCATGAACGGGCCGGACGGCAAGCCGTTCCGGACCCGCGCCGGCGGCGTGATGAAGCTCTACGACCTCCTGGACACCGCCACCGAGATCGGCCTGAAGCGGCTGGAGGAGGCGCATCTGGCCGAGGGCTATCCGGAGGAGGAGCGGCGCGAGATCGCCCGCCGGGTCGGCATCGCCGCGGTCAAGTTCGCCGACCTGTCGAACAACCCGTCCTCGGACTATGTCTTCGACCTCGACCGCATGCTGCGCTTCGAGGGCAAGACCGGCCCGTATCTGCAATACGCCGCGGTGCGCGCCAAGTCACTGCTGCGCCGGGCGGAGGGGCAGGGCGACACGCCCGGCACCATCCTGCCGGCGGCGAACGAGGCCGACCGGGCGCTGATGCTGCAGCTGGGCCAGCTGCCCGATGCGGTGCGCAACGCCTATGACAAGCGGGCGCCGAACGAGCTGTGCGACTTCGCCTACGCCCTGGCGCGGGAGTTCAGCCGCTTCTACGACGCCTGCCATGTGCTGAGCGAGCCGGATGCGGCGCGCCGCGCCTCCTGGCTGGGCCTCGCGGCGCTGACGCTGCGGCAACTGGAGCTGACGCTGGGCCTGCTGGGCATCGAGATCCCCGACCGTATGTAAACCAACGAATTTGGTGTATCGTCCGACCAAAGGTGGAATGACGGGGCAGGAACCGCCATTTTACCATGAGGGCAGAACGCCCCGCCGCGGACCGCCGTCCGCGGGTCGAATGGAAGAGGACGGGTGACCATGACCGGTACTGCCGACCAGAGCGCCGCGCTCAGCGCCGCCTGGGCCGAGCCTTGGGCGTCTGCCGTCGAATACTGGGTCGATGCGGCGCAGCGCAGCGTGCTGTTCTGGGACGTGATGCGCCAGCGCGGCAACCAGTACCTGACGCATGCCGCCGACCCGACGCCGCATGTGCTGTCCTACGAGTTCGAGCTGATCCTCGACGGCCGCACGATGGAGCGGCCCTGCAACTACATGCTGGTGCGGATCGTGCCGCCCGAGGGCGTGACGGTCGACCCGAACAAGCGGCCCTTCGTCATCGTCGACCCGCGCGCCGGCCACGGCCCGGGCATCGGCGGCATGAAGCCGGAAAGCCAGATCGGCCGCGCGCTCCGCGCCGGCCATCCTTGCTACTTCATCGGCTTCCTGCCGGTACCGGTGGCCGGCCAGACGCTGGAGGATATCGGCCGGGCGCAGGCCGAGTTCCTGCGCATCGTTGCCGAGCGCCACTCGAAGGCCGAGGGCAAGCCCTGCGTCATGGGCAACTGCCAGGCCGGCTGGGCGCTGGCGATGCTGGCCGCGGTCAAGCCCGGCATCGTCGGGCCGATGATCCTGGCCGGCGCGCCCTTGTCCTACTGGGACGGGCCGCGCGGCAAGAACCCGATGCGCTATCTCGGCGGACTCGCCGGCGGCGGCTGGCCGGCGGCGCTGGCCAGCGATCTGGGCAACGGCCGCTATGACGGCGCCCATCTGGTGCAGAACTTCGAGAGCCTGAACCCCGCCAACACGCTGTGGTCGAAGCAGTACAACCTGTACAGCAAGATCGACACCGAGGTGGCGCGCTATCTCAGCTTCGAGAAGTGGTGGGGCGGCTACGTCCAGCTCAACGCCAACGAGATCGAGACCATCACCGAGGATTTGTTCGTCGGCGACAAGCTGGTGGCCGGGCAGCTCGAGGTCTCGGACCACCGCAAGATCGACCTGCGCAACATCACCTCGCCGATCGTGGTGTTCTGCTCGCAGGGCGACAACATCACCCCGCCGCAGCAGGCGCTGGGCTGGATCCTCGACCTCTACGACTCGACCGACGACATCGTCGCCAACGGCCAGACCATCATCTACGCCATCCACGACGATATCGGCCATCTCGGCATCTTCGTCTCCGGCCGCGTCGCGGCGAAGGAGCACAACGAGTTCATCCAGAACATCGACCTGATCGATACGCTGGCGCCCGGCCTGTACGAGGCGGTGATCATCGAGAAGCAGGCCGACGACCCGAATGCCGGGCTGATCCGCGGCGACCATGTGGTGCGGTTCGAGGCGCGCAGCATCAACGACCTGCGTGCGCTAGGCATCAACACCGCCGAGGAGGACAAGGCCTTCGCCACCGCGGCGCGGGTGTCCGAGATCAACCGCGCGCTCTACACCTCGACCGCCCGGCCGCTGGTCCAGGCGCTCGCCAATGAGCCGGCGGCGGAGCTGGGGCGGCGGATGAATCCGCTGCGCCTGCAGTATTCGCTGTTCTCGAACCGCAATCCGGCTATGGCGCCGGTTGCGCTGGCGGCCGAGCAGGTGCGGGCGAACCGCCGCCCGGCGGCGCCGGACAACCCGTTCCTGGCCTTCCAGGACCTGGTGTCGAGCCAGATCGTCGCCGCGCTGGACGGCTGGCGCGACTGGCGCGACCGCTGGATCGAGAGCAGCTTCTACGCGATCTACGGCAACCCGGTGCTGCAGGCGATGCTCGGCATCGGCGACGAGACCCTGGCCGACCGCCGCCCGCCGCGCCGCAACGAGCCGGAGGAAGAGCGGGAGGCGTTGCGCGACAAGGTCGCCGAGGGCGACGTCCATGCTGCCGTGCTGCGCGCCATCCTCTACGTCATCTGGCCGATGCGGGCGGTGGATGAGCGCGGCTTCGCCACGCTGCGTCAGCTCTATGCCGACAGGCTGCCGGGGCGCTGGACCTCGCTGGCCGACTTCAAGGCGGCGATGCGCGAGCAGTACCTGATCCTGCGCTGGCTGCCGGAGGAGGCGATGGCCGCCCTGCCGGGCCTGCTGCCCGAGGATGCCGCGATCCGCGACGGCGCCTTCGCCGTGATCGAGGCCGCGGCCTCCGCCGCCGGCCCGGTGGCGGGCGAGGTCAAGCTGCGGCTCGACCGGATGCGCGAGGTCTTCGCCGCTCCTGCGGCGGACGCCCCGGCCAAGCCGGCCACGGTCCGTCGCGGCCGCACCGGACGGCCGCTTAAGGTGGTGAAGTAGGGGCCGGTGCCGGCCGCTCAGTTGCCCTGATAGCGGCCGGCGAAGCGCCCGTGCAGGCCGCAATAGGCGACCTCGCAACCATGGTCGGCCAGCGTCGCGCCCTTGCCGGCGAAGCCGAGATCGATCGAGCAGTGCTGGTCGTCGCCCATCGGCGACTCCGGGTCGGTCCAGCGGGCGCCGGCCTTGGCGGCCGCGGCGCCGTCCAGCTCGATCCGGCAGACCGGATAGGTCGGCGCCGCCCCGACCGTGTCGATCCGCGCCGACAGCGTGCCGTCCGGGAACGGGACGACGGTCATCCAGCCATTGCCGTCGGTGTAGCTGTAGACGCCCGTCACCCTGCCCTTGTCGTAGCCGGACGCCAGCGCGGCGAAGCGAGTCATGTACTGGCCGCTCAGGCAGTTGCGCAGGCCCTCGGCCGGGCATTTGTTGCGGGCGGCCAGCCAGGCGCGCTGGCCGTCGCGCAGCCTGGCGCCGCCGCCGGAGCGCAGCGCGGCGTAGAGCCGGCCCATGGTGTGGTCCAGCCAGGACAGGGAAGGGTCGGCGCAGATCGCCCTCTCCACCGCGGTGCCGGCCTGGTTGCAGTCGAAGCTGGGCGCGGTCTGGGCGGCGGCGGGCTTCGCGGCCAGAAGCGCGAGACCGGACAGCAGCAGGGCGGAACGGAGGGAGGCACGCATCATCCCAGGCTCCGGATGGCCGCGACGGCCGCCTGCGGGTCGGCCCAGCCTTGCGCGGTGACGAGCC